>JAHIKR010000047.1 GCA_018897415.1 Pseudomonadota bacterium | reverse complement strand
TCGTAGGATACGGGAAAGTTTCTCTTTTTTCTTGCGAAAAGGATTGTAAACTTCGCTGCCGGCTTCCATTTTCCCGCTGTATATTCTGACATAAGAGAGTTTCCTCCCTTCGATCATTGAAACCTTAAATATTAATGCTGCAAGAGGCTCAGTATCTTTTGCAATGCATTCAATTGGTTCCCCGGTGTCAGGATGTAATCCTTTAATGGGGGGAATGTCTGCAGGGCTGGGAAGGAAACGGACAATTGCATCAAGGAGAGGCTGAATTCCTTTATTCCTCAGAGCACTTCCGCATAGTACAGGAACCAGACTTAAATTGACAGTTGCCTTTCGTATAGCGTTAAGAAGGCTTTCATCGGCAATTGGAGATTCAGAAAGATAGGCCTCCATTATTTCGTCATCGACTTCGGCTACAGTTTCAATAAGCTTTTCGCGATATTCATTTGCTTTATCGAGATAATCACTGGATATATCATCAGTTGTGTACGTTGCTCCAAGTGTCTCATTGTCCCAGATGGTCTGTTTCATTTTAATAAGGTCAATTGCGCCTGCAAAGTTTTCTTCAAATCCGACCGGCAGCTGCATAATAAGAGGATTTGCATGTAACTTTTCTTTCATCATATTTATTGTGCCGAAAAAGTCAGCTCCGATTCTGTCCAGCTTGTTGATGAAGGCTATTTTGGGGACAAGATACTTGTCAGCCTGTCTCCATACTGTTTCTGATTGTGGCTCCACACCTCCGACAGCACAGAAAACGCCTATGGCGCCGTCAAGCACTCTCAGAGAGCGTTCTACTTCGATTGTAAAATCAACATGCCCTGGAGTGTCTATGATATGGATTTCGCTATCCTTCCAGAGGCAGGTAGTAACGGCAGAAGTAATGGTGATGCCTCTTTCCTGTTCATCGGGCATCCAGTCCATTACAGCTTCACCGTTATGGACTTCGCCGATTTTGTGTGATCTGCCAGTATAATAAAGTATCCGCTCTGTAACGGTTGTCTTTCCGGCATCAATGTGTGCCATAATACCGATATTTCTTATTCTGTTAATATTGCTCTTTTTCATCATCTTATCAATAGCATGTTGGCTTTAAGGGGGAAACGCAGATCAATATGGCCTGCCAGAGTCATGGATTCGTGTCCCCCGATCAGTATTTTTACGGCATCGATTCCGGAAATGTTTAGAGTTAATGAATTAACTATTGAGTATATTGTAATAAGTTCTGTTTTAATTCCGCCGGGATGACGCTCTTTAACTTCTTCTGTTAAGTCTACATAAGCTGTTCCATCTTGTGTAACATAGAAAGCGCTGAGAGCTGTGCCCACAGGTATTGTTCGCATAAGCCCTTCAAGCGGTCCTTTTATAAGAGCCTCAATTATTGTTTTGCCAAACTCTGCAGGATCCGGAGCTTGAAAGATAGTTCTTTCTTCAGCTATTAGAAAGGAATTGTCTTTATCAGCGAAGTATAGATGAACTTTCTTTTTATCTAATTGTTGCGGGGTTACATGTGGGATGTTTTTTTCAAATTCATTTAAAGGCGGCGATTTTTCGGGCATGTTGTGAACAATGAGATATATAGCGCTTAAAGCTATAATAGCTATTACAATATATAAAATATGACGCTTTCTGCCCATAATTTAAAGAAAATGTTTTATTATTCATTAAAAAAATGTGTTCCGGTTTAATTAGAATTTTGATTTTTAAGCCAATATAAATATTATGTCAAGAGAAGATGGGCAACATAAAAGGGCTCGCTCAAAAATAACTTGGTAGAATTTGGGATGCAAAAATACAAAATAAAAAGCCCGGCATGCATAACCGGGCTTTTTAATGCAAAATAATAAATGCTATTTTGCAAAGGCTTTTTCAAAATTTGGAACAACTTGTTTTTTGCGGCTCATAACGCCATCCAGCCAGACTTTTCCGCTTTCGGGAGCAACACCAAATGCTTTTTTCACAACAGACTCATCATCAGATGCGATAAGCATTTCAGAGCCTTCTTTCATGATGTCGGTCAACAGCAGGAATACAGAATGTCTGCTGCCTTCTGCTTTAAGAACCTTGATGTCCTCAGCAAGAGCAGGCTTGACACTATCCAGGATGGACAGGTCAACGACCTCAAGCTGGCCGATTCCAACTTTTTTGCCGCTCATATCAAAGTCTTTGTAATCACGCAATACAAGTTCCCTGACGGGTGTGCCTTCAACAGCAGACTTAACCTTGAACATTTGCATACCCAAGGCGGCTAAATCTGATTCACCGGCGATCTTGGCCAAAGCATTAGCAGCTTCCTTATCCTGGTCTGTGCAGGTAGCTGACTTGAAAATTACTGTATCGCTCAGGATGGAGCACAGCATAATGCCGGCTATACTCTTGGGAATTTTAACTCCAAAGAAATCATACATTGATTTTAGCACGGTACATGTACATCCAACAGGCCAAATCCAGCATTCCAGGGGATTCGGAGTGGTTACATCGCCGAGTTTGTGATGGTCAACAATGCCCAGAATTTCAGCATCTTTTAAGTCATCCAGACTTTGTGCAAGGTCAGAATGATCAACAAGTATAACCTGCTTGCCAGCGCCACTGCTTATGATTTCGGGTGCGCTGACCCCAAATTTTTCCAGAATAAAATTGGATTCAGGGTTCAAGTCGCCCAGTGCAGCAGGCACAGCGGCAACACCAATCTTGCTTTTCAGATCAGCAAGAGCAATAGCGGCACACACGGAATCGCTATCAGGATTTTTGTGTCCATAAATATAAACTGCCATATTAAACCTCCCAAATTTTAATTAAACTTTACTGTTTTACTGCCAGACTAATTGCCAAACTATAAGTTAGTAAATATATTTTATTAAATGGCATAATATGGTGCTGGTGTCAAGAAGCAAAAACAAAAACCCGGAATTTGAAAAACTGGTTTAACCTGTCAAATTCTTTAATTTTTGATTTTTTTGCAAAATTATGCTTATTATTGCAAATAAAAATTTGTAACACTTTAGCGCTGTTAAATATTATTTTTTTGGACAGGATTTACAAGAAATTCAGGATTTAAATTATCGAAACTTTTCCTGTTAATCCAATCTAAATCTTTATACTTTATGTTTTATATAAGCTTCGTTCTCACAAAAAATATTAAATAAATCTACATGTCTATTATTCTCGCGAAGACGGAAATCCGGATGTTTTACTATGAATGATTAAGAACTTACTCAGCAATAATACAATTTTCCATCTGATACACACCTTATTTATGTTGTGATTATACTGGATAGCTACAATGAGAGTTGGCTTTGTTTGTGTACTTTAAATAAAATCTTGTCTATCCCTGGCCCAGACCGAATACATTGGCTTAAACGAGTTGATTCAGGCGTATAATAACAGAGTAAAGTTAATATCTAAAATAAATCGGATAGCACCAGGGCAGGCCTGTTATCCTGTCAGATTCTTTTTCAAAAGGCTAAATTGTTATAAAAACTTAACGTGTTTTCCGATAATTTTTTTTAAATTACTGGAGGTTTCCCATGTGGGAATATACTGATAAAGTAAAAGATCACTTTCTTAATCCTCGAAATGCTGGTGAAATCGAAGATGCCGATGGGGTGGGTGAGGTCGGATCTTTGGCTTGCGGTGATGCACTGACACTTTATTTTAAACTCGATGAAAACAAAAGGATCAAGGACGCAAAATTCCAGACTTTTGGCTGCGCCAGTGCAATTGCATCTTCATCGGCTTTAACCGAAATGATAAAGGGTCTTACTTTGGAAGAAGCTAAAAAGATTACAAATGAGGATATTGCCGATTTTCTCGGAGGTCTTCCAAAAGAAAAAATGCATTGTTCTGTTATGGGCAGGGATGCACTTGAAAAAGCAATTGCCAATTACCTTGGTGAGGAAGAGAAAAGGGTTGAGGGTGAAATCGTATGCGAATGTTTCGGCGTAACAGACCAGGAAATAGAGCGTGTTGTCAGGGAGAACAATCTTTCAACGATTGAAGATGTCACTGATTATGTCAAAGCTGGTGGAGGATGTGGAAGCTGCCACGAAAAAATCCAGGAGATAATAGACTCGATACTTGGCAGAGAACATCCTGTGAAGAAAAAACCAGCGAAATTGACCAATATTCAGAAAATCAGGATGATTGAAGAGACTTTGGAGCGTGAAATAAAGCCTGCCTTGAAAAAGGATGGTGGTGATATCGAGCTTGTCGATGTGGATGGGAACACGGTTTTTGTGAGATTGCATGGAATGTGCGCAACATGCAGCAAATCTCAGGTTACACTTAAACATTATGTGGAAACCAAGCTGCGAGAACTTGTATTGCCAGAGCTTGAAGTTGAGGAGGTTCAGCAATGAAAGTAATCTATGTTGACAATAATGCGACAACGAAAGTGGCTCCCGAAGTGCTTCAAGAGATGCTTCATTACTTTAGTGAATTTTACGGGAACCCTTCCAGCATGCATTCCTTTGGTGGACAAGTTGGCTTAAAATTGAAAGAGGCTCGTGCCAAGATTGCAAATCTTATAGGGGCTGAACCCGATGAAATATTATTTACAAGCTGTGGTACTGAAAGTGACAGCACCGCCATCAGGGCTGCTATAATGTCTAACCCTGACAAAAAACATATTATAACCAGCCGGGTCGAGCATCCTGCTGTGAAGAACCTCTGTGAATACCTTTCAAAAAATGGTTATCGTGTAACATTTGTACCTGTTGACAGAGAAGGTCGTCTGGATCTGGAATTTTTGTATAGAAACCTCAGCGATGATACCGCCATTGTCAGTATAATGTGGGCAAACAATGAAACCGGTGTTATTTTTCCAATAGAAGAAATTGTTCAGGTGGTAAAGGAAAGAGGTATTGTTTTTCATACAGATGCGGTTCAGGCGGTTGGAAAGGTTCCTGTTGATGTTAGAAAGGTTGAGGTGGACATGCTTTCTATTTCAGGGCACAAGATTCATGCGCCCAAAGGCGTAGGTGCTCTATACATACGCAAGGGAACCAAATATTCACCTTTTTTGATAGGAGGTCACCAGGAAAAAGGGCGCAGGGGAGGCACAGAAAATGTTGCTTCCATTATCGGACTTGGAAAAGCAGGTGAGTTGGCAATTGATAATATAGGGAAAGAAAGTGTCAGGGTTAAGCATTTGAGAGACAAACTTGAAAATGAAATTTTAAAGCGCATTCCGAATTCAATGGTAAACGGAGACACAGAGAATCGTCTCCCGAATACTACAAGCATAAGCTTTGAATTTGTTGAAGGCGAGGCCATCCTTTTGATGATGGATGAATTTGGCATTTGTGCTTCATCGGGATCGGCATGTACATCAGGTTCACTGGAACCTTCGCATGTCTTACGTTCAATGGGTGTGCCCTTTACTGCCGCTCATGGCTCTATTCGTTTCAGCCTGAGTGTTTACAATACTGAAGAGGAGATAGATTATATCGTTGAAAAGCTTCCGCCTATTATTGCCCGCCTGAGGGAACTTTCTCCTTTCTGGAAAGCTTAGAGCGAATTAACCCCCCTTTTTTTGTTTCTGTTTTACTTTGCTTTTCAGCCAGTCAATCCAGGGGGTAAAGCCATCTCCTGTTTTTGCTGATAATTCAAAAACAGGCATTCCAGGATGTACTTGCCTGATATTGTTTAAAACCTCCTCTCTATTATAATCCAGATAAGGAAGCAGATCTATTTTATTTAATATGGCTGCGTCACAGACTCGGAACATAAGGGGATACTTTACTGGCTTATCTTCTCCCTCTGTCACACTAAGGACGACTACCCGACTATCTTCGCCTATGTCAAACTCGGCAGGACATACCAGATTTCCGATATTTTCCACTATCAACAGATCAACGGAATCAAGGTCTATATTTTCTGCAGCCCTTGCTACGACATGGGCTGCCAGATGACAGTCACCACCAAACTTGTCGGTATTTATCTGAACTACAGATACGCCTGTTTTGGCAAGCCGGTTTGCGTCATTAGT
>JAHIKR010000391.1 GCA_018897415.1 Pseudomonadota bacterium | reverse complement strand
TTTTCATGCCTTGCTCCTGCAATGCGGTTTAATATGATTCCTTTGATTGTTACAGTTGGATCAAATTTGACGCACCCCAATACAACTGCCGCCATGGTTCGTGTGCTCTTTGTGCAATCTATGCACAGGATCACAGGCAGGTTTAGAAGTTTTGCAAGCTCAGCAGTGCTGGTGCTTCCTTCTGCATCCAGGCCATCGTATAACCCGCGATTTCCTTCTACAACAGCGATATCGCTTTTTAATGTATGGGTATAAAATGAATTGAGGATTTGTTCTTCTTCTATGAGGAAGGTGTCAAGATTATAGCAGGGCCGGCCGGCTGCCATTGCGAGCCAGCCGGCATCTATATAATCCGGACCCTTTTTGAAAGGAGCAACTTTTTTTTGGAGATTTATTAATGCAGCAATTATTCCTATTGACAGTATTGTTTTCCCTGATCCACCTCTCAAAGCTGCAATAACGATTCCGGGGAAATCCATACTTTCTTGCTGCATTAAATTATAATCTTACTCATCTTCTTCGGTGGCGTGTTGCTTTCCGAGACCTTTGAGTCCGATTAAAGTTGTGCTGCCGCTAGACCAGTATTCCAGGATTTCTTCTTTTACCATTTGATTTACAAGCCTCTTCACATCCATAAGTTTTTCATCGGGAAGCATTTTATAGTAATCTTTAAGATAAAATTTTGTTTTACCCTTTTTTTTCTTAAGAGCTTCTACAATTGTATCTTTTGCTGCTTGTTCATCTGCTATAGCCATTATTAAGCCTCATAAATTTATACCGGAGGCAAATTATTTGCCTCCGGCTTATTGATTAATGTAATTAGAACTTAAAATTAGTTGTATGACGCCATGTATAATATGCGGAATCACGGAAATCATCAATGAGATGATGTGTGAATTCAATCTCACATTTTTCAAAGAATCTTTCCCAGCCGATTCTCTCTGCCCACTCACCGACACGCTCATACTTTCTGGCATCACTTGCATATGCCTCGACCATTCTCTTGATTGTTGCGGTCATAGTTGGCCAGCGAGGCTGTTCATTTGGAATAAATGCCACAACGCACTTGGAGAACTTGGGTGCGCTTCTTCTGTTGGATATTTTACCACCTGCCATAATAACTATTCCGTCACCTTCAGTATCAGCCAGAGGCATTGAGGGGCACATTGTGTAACAGTTACCGCAGTACATACATCTGGCATCGTTAACTGCAACGGAATTTACTTTTGTTCCATCTGCAAGCTCGACTTTGGCGGGCTTGATTGCTGCGGTCGGACATGCTGCAACAGCCAGAGGAATTTCGCACATCTTGTCCAGATATTCATGGTCAAGAAGTGGTGGCTTACGGTGATATCCAAGAATCGCGATATCTGAGCAGTGAACAGCGCCGCACATGTTAAGACAGCATGCCATTGAGACGCGGACTTTAGCCGGCATTCTCATATTCTGGAAATCATCAAAAAGAACATCCATGGTTGCCTTTACTGTTCCTGAGGCATCAGTTGCCGGTGTATGGCAGTGAACCCAGCCCTGGGTATGCACTATGTTTGTGATGCCAGCACCAGTACCTCCAACCGGGAACTTGTAGCTTCCGCCCTTGTGTTTCCTGCTCATAAGATCTTTCTTTAACGGCTCTACCTTATCCTTGCTATCCACCATGAATTCAAGATTGTTTCTGGTGGTAAACCTGAGGTATCCGCCGCAATGTTTATCAGCAATTCCACATGCTTCACGGAGCAGGGTGACGCTCATGAGACGACAGGTGCCTGCCCTTACAGTATAAACTTCTTCGCCTGTTTCAGAAACATGCACCAGAACTCCTGGTTCCAAGATTTCATGATACAGCCATTTACCCTTATTTGCTGCAATAACCGGAGGGTAAAATTGATCATACTTTTTTGGACCGATGTCGGTTATTCTGTTTACCATCGGTTTATCAGGATTGTAACCTGAAGATATAAATGCCATGGTATTTTCCCCCCTATCTTTGATGGTGTTTTCTAAATTCAACGATATCACGCTTCCATCCACCCGGAACTTCATCTTCTCTCCAGAAAATATACGGGTTGGCACGAGGTTCCTGGACATGCTGCGGAATTGGTTCCAGATCGCATCTTTTGAGCATTTCCTGCATACCGTTACGCTTGATTAATTCGCCTACACGCTCTCTGTTCTTTCCTTCTTCCATCCAGTAGTCCCAGACTTTTCCAATGATGTCATGGAGTTCATCATAAGGCTCTTCAACCTTGACGAAAGGAACAAGCAGAGTAGCAATTTGTGCTCCGTCAAGAATCGGGGCTTTGGCGCCACACAGTATAGATAGGCCTTTATCTAGGCCTACCCTAAGGGCTCTGGGCATTACGTTAATGCAGTGCATACATCTGGTACAATCTTTGGTGTTGATCTCGAGTTTTCCACCTTCATATCTCATGCACCCGGTAGGACAAAGGTTAATAACTTCTTTCTGGATATCAAACGGACCCCAGTCACGGCCGGCATGGGCTCCTGCGTTTGAAGGAATCTCTCCGCCGGCATAAGCTTTTACCGCTCCCTGGTCAATACGGATATCATCGCGCCATGTGCCGATAAAGGCCAAATCTGAACGGGCAATAGATGCTACGCAGCAGTTGGGGCATCCGTCAAATTTGAATTTAAACTTATAGGGGAAAGCAGGACGATGAAGCTCATCCTGATAATGCAGGGTCATGTAATGGCACAGTTCCTGGGTATCATAGCAGGCATATTCGCAGCGTGATTGACCCAGGCAGCAGGAAGGAGTTCGCAGGTTACCACCGGAGCCTCCAAGGTCTGTGTCCATGTTGTGGGTTAATTCCCAGAAGATTTCTTCCAACTGGGGTGTTGTTGTACCGATAAGGACGATATCACCGGTAGAACCATGCATGTTGGTCATACCACTGCCGCGCAACTCCCAGATATTCAGGAGATCGTTCAGAAATTTTGTTGTATAGTATTTGCCTGAGGGCTGGTTTACGCGCATGGTATGGAAATGAGCGACACCCGGGAACATTTGCGGCTGGTCGCAATATCTTCCGATAACGCCACCGCCGTAGCCGAATACACCGACGATTCCGCCGTGTTTCCAGTGAGTCCTTCCATCCTTGTAGGAAAGCTCAAGCACTCCCAAAAGATCCTCACAAACATCCCGAGGTATTTGGTAGTCTAAACCCTTTTCATTTTTTGCCCTTGATTCAGCCTCTAACTTTATATCGGATATAAAGCTTGGCCACGGACCAGATTCTAGCTGGTCAATCAAAGGGGTTTTGTGTTTTGCCATAGTCTTACCTCCATTTTTTGTAATAATTAACCATACTGACTATAAATAATAATCACTTTCCCATCGGGACTCTTACGGTCACCTCCTCTCAATTTGCTTTTCAATTCGACATGATAAATTTTATTGATATTCTATTGATTTTATGGATTTTTCTTAAGGTTACATATAGCTAACTCTTTAATTTTATGAATATATAACTAATCTTGTTCTTTGTCAACAACAAAAAAGGTATAAGGTATAGGTTAGGTATAGTTCGAAAAAATATAAAATATGTTACAGGCTTTTTTACACTTTATATTGAGCTTTAAATTTTTATAACATCTTTATATTGTATAATCGTATGCAAACAATTTTTAAATAAAAAAGTCATTTGCAATCAGACTGCAAACCATAATATTAACGAAAATATAGTGATCTCAAGAGGATAAATGTTGAGTTGACTGACTGGCTATTCTACAAATTTTTTATTGTACTGAAAAGTATATCAACATGATTTTTTAAATTTTGTCTTATTACAGAAATTTCAGGAGCCATTGGATTATATGTATTAACTATTGAATTACATAATTCCAGCAAATCTGTTTTTGTAAAGCATGAAATATAATTTATGAAATCAGTGGCAAGAGCATCAGGAATTAAATTTTTGGAAGATATTTTGGACAAACCCTTTAAAAAACCTTTTAGCGTTCCCTCAACGGCAATATTATCAGACCAAACTATTTCTCCAACGCCATCAAGCCTGTCAAGGCGGTTTCTGATTGAAAGATTAAGAAAAAATACAAGCATTCCTTCAAGCATAAAATAGACGGTACTATCCTTGTTATTTTTTTCAGTTCCACTTGTATGTCTAAACATCGATGCGTATTGCCTGACTGTAATAAGTTTCAGTTCCATATTGTTGTTTTGAAGTTTTATTACAAAGTCTCCTGCAGCATGATGCCAAGGAAATATTTGCTCAAAAGTCTCAGCATTATAATAGCAGGTAAGAATCATGGCCACCCGGCTATACAGTTCCAAAGTTTCATCAGGGGAAAGAAAAAAGTTTCCTTTTTCGTGGTCCCATACAACTATTTTTATGCTTGAATCTGTTTTATCTTGTTTATGTTTATTTTGGGAAATGTGAAATTCGTTAAATCCTTCGAACCATTCCCCCAAAAACATGCTGATTTCAAAGTCTTTATTTTTTATACCTATTTTACCCTGGCTATATACTTTTGGAATAAATGAAAACGAAAATTCATTATTCAGTTTATTTAGAATTTCGAACTCTTTTTTGATATAATTTTTACCTGTATTTGATATCGCAACGTTTAATACAAAGAGGATTCTTGATCTATTAATATAGGTTTCAATCCTTGCTGGATGATAAAATTCTCCATGTTTTTCCAAATAGATACGGATTTCTTTTATTTCTTCAGGTTTTATATTTTGATTTAATTGTTGAGAGATTGCAGAGGTAATAGATTTAAATTCGTCTTTTTCCAAAAAAGAGCGGATTGCATAAAAATAATCTCCATAAGTTACAGAAATCCCGTCAGCTTTCTGAGACTTTTTCCTGTTCATGGGAAGTGGTAAAGACCAAATATTGCTGTTTTTGCTTAGAAGGTTTTTTTTGTGTTGTAGATAATACTTGAATTGAGGCTCAGAGGGCATTGCTTTATCTGTGCTTTTCAATTTCTTTTAGAATTTCAGGTGCTACCTCATAACCGAGTTTAGTTGCTTTATCGCAATTTTCAACGGCCTTATCATATTCACCTTTTTCCAAATACGCTATTGCTAAATTGTTGTAAGCAACTGCAAAATCAGGATCGAGTTCAATAACTTTCAGATTGGCTTTTATACTCTCATCAATCAAGCCTGACATTAAATAAGCGCTGGCCAATGTTGAATGAGCCTGAATAAACTTGGAGTTGAAAGAGATAGCTTTTTTAAGGGCTGTAATAGCTTCTTCCACCTCTCCCCTTTGAAGATGAACAAATCCTATATTGCCATAACCTTCGAAAAAACCAGCTCTTGCCTTTATTGCCTGTTTGTTGTATTCAAGGCAGCCGTCCAGGTCGCCACGCTGCAGGCGGATTCCTCCAAGTTGTACGTAAGCTTCGGCAATGTTCGGGCTACAATTTATTGCGGCAAGCAGTTCTTTCTCAGCTTCATCAAATTTTTTCTGCCCCATCAGGCCTACCGCAAGGTTATAGTGAGATGTTCCGCAATCCGGATTGGCACCTATGATAGCTCTTTGATGAGCAACATATTCTTCAACATTTTTTGCTTTTGGCATGATATATTCCTTTAACAAATTTTCATTTTATTAAAAATAGAATCATTTACATAAACGAGTTATCGAATCAGTGAGATATTTTTTTGGGTTATTGTCAAGCAAAAACAGAAAAACAGATTGAAGTCAAGTTCATCTTTCAAATAAAATGCTCAAGTTTCGCACCCTTTTTATTTATCAAATGTTTTAAATAGGCACGGAAGATGAGATAAATGTTTTTTAAAAACAGCAAAATATAGTTACTCAGACTTGCGTGAACGGCACCCCGCCCGCCTCGCCTGAGCGAGAGCGA
>JAHIKR010000390.1 GCA_018897415.1 Pseudomonadota bacterium | reverse complement strand
TCATTATACCATAAAACAAAACGTTTTATTCCTGTCTCAATACTAGTTTTCGGTTTAAAACCAACATCTTTTACCAAATCATCAATATCAGCGTACGTGGCAGGCACGTCTCCAGGCTGAAGATCAAGAAATTCCTTTTCAGCTTTTTTGCCTAAGACTTTTTCTATAACTTCTATAAATTCCATTAGTTCAATTGGGTTGTTGTTTCCTATATTGTAGATTTTATATCTTGCGTATGATGTTCCGGGATCAGGATTATCACCGTTCCATGTTGGATCCGGTTCGGGCAGTCTGCCCATTATCCTGACAATACCCTCTGTAATATCGTCGATATAAGTAAAATCTCGTTGCATCCTGCCGTGGTTGAATACCCTTATTGGCTTTTCTTCAAGAATTGCTTTTGTGAAGAGAAAGAGAGCCATGTCCGGACGGCCCCATGGGCCGTAAACCGTGAAAAACCTGAGCCCTGTACAGTGCATCCCATATAGATGGCTGTAACTATGAGCCATTAGTTCATTTGCTTTTTTGTCGCAGCATAAAGAGATACAGGATGATCTACATTGTTATGGACCGAGAACGGCATTTTTGTATTTGCTCCATAAACAGAGCTGGATGAAGCAAAAACCAGATGCTTCACATCGTTGTGCCTGCAACATTCAAGCAAATTAACAAAACCTACAATATTTGAGTCCACATAAGCTTGAGGATTTTCAATCGAATATCTGACACCAGCCTGGGCGGCAAGATTAACCACAACATCATACTTTGTATTATTAAAGATTGCTTCAAGACTTTTTTTGTCTGAAAGGTCTATTTTATAAAAAGAAAAATTTTCAAATGCTGTCAACTTTTCAAGGCGAGCTTCTTTAAGCTTTACATCATAATAAGGGTTTAAGTTGTCGATACCGGTAACATGGCAGCCATCTTTTAATAGTCTCCTTGAAAGGTGAAAACCTATAAATCCGGCAGCCCCCGTAACTAGTACTCTGTTAAATTGAAAATTCATATTCAACTCCTGTTCAACTTAGTACACGTATTCTTAAATACAATTACGTATAATTATGGGTTCATTTATCCAATTTTTAGGTGTATTAAAGAAGTTATAAGTGCCTAAAGTGAGCTAAAGTGCCTAAAGTTAAGGAATCCTGCTATTTTATAACTGCCTGCCGGCAGGTGGGTTCCTCTATGCCCTCAATGCACTGGCAAGAGAGTGATTGCAAATCCTTGTGGCTTTGGTTATCAATCAACACGCCGAAGGCGTACCACAACTTTAGGCACTTTAGCTCACTTTAGGCATTTTAGGCACTTGGGAGTAACTAACTCACCCATGATTAACACCTATATATTAAATACCTCAACGTATTTACGAATTAAAGCACTTAGGTTGAATCTTTATACCATTTAAAAGTAATCTCAAGCCCTTTTTCAAATAAATAGTCAGGTTCAAATCCCAGTGCCGATTTTGCCTGTTCTATACTTGCTACTGATTCAAGAATATCTCCCGGCCTTGGTGGTACGTACTCAGGTTCAATCTTTAAGCCGGATAAAAGGCAGGTCATATCCCAGAGACTGTTTATACTGACATGTTTGCCGGTGCCTATATTGAATATTTGTCCGGCTGCATCATCTTCTGTTGCGGCAAGCAGATTAGCTTTTACAACGTCTTTAACAAAAACAAAATCTCTATACTGTTTTCCATCGCCGTATATTACAGGAGGCTTTTTTGAAACAGCTCTGGTCATGAAAATCGATATAACACCTGAATAAGGCGATGATGGGTTCTGTCTTGGACCATATACATTAAAATAACGTAGACAGACTGTTTCAAGCCCATACAGGTCATAGTAGATACGCGCATAAAGTTCTCCAGTGAGCTTTTGAACGGCATAAGGACTCATTGGTTTTGGCGGCATATTTTCATTTTTTGGGATAATTGGATCATCTCCGTAAACAGCGCTTGAGGATGAAAGAACAACTCTTTTTACTTTGCTTTGTCTTGCGGACTCGAGCACTTGCAGTGTGCCTATATCATTTATAAAAGCTGAATCAACAGGATTATCTACCGTCTTTGTTACAGAGACCAGGGCT
>JAHIKR010000389.1 GCA_018897415.1 Pseudomonadota bacterium | reverse complement strand
CGGTTTGATTCTGATGATGTATCCGCCCCTGGCCAAGGTCAAATACGAGCAGTTGGGACATGTTTTTCGCAACTTTAAAGTTCTAACTCTTTCCCTGGTTCAGAACTGGATCATCGGTCCCATCCTGATGTTTTTTTTGGCAGTCATCTTTCTCTCCGGACACCACGAATATATGGTAGGTCTGATTTTGATCGGTCTGGCGCGATGCATTGCTATGGTCATAGTATGGAACGATCTGGCCGCAGGAGATACTGAATACTGTGCTGGCCTTGTGGCTTTTAACTCTATTTTTCAGGTGCTTTTCTTCTCCCTGTATGCTTATATATTTATTACCTTTGTGCCTCAATGGGTTGGATTAAAAGGAGCCGTTGTTGATATCTCCATCGGCCAGATAGCTGAAAGTGTTTTTATCTATCTGGGAATTCCTTTCATCGGAGGTATGGTTACCCGGCTGATAGGGCTTAAGGTCAAAGGGCGTCAATGGTATGAGGAAAAATTTATACCCAAAATAAGCCCCATAACTCTTATTGCCCTGCTGTTTACAATTCTTGTCATGTTTTCTCTCAAGGGCGAATACATTGTCCAGCTTCCTCTGGATGTAATAAGAGTGGCAATCCCTCTATGTATCTATTTTGTTATCATGTTTTTTGTATCTTTCTTTCTTTCCATGAAAGTTGGGGCTACCTACGAGCAGTCAACCACTCTGAGTTTTACTGCGGCATCCAACAATTTTGAACTGGCCATTGCCGTGGCCATAGCTGTTTTCGGAATCGACTCAGGTCAGGCATTTGCTGCTGTAATCGGGCCTTTGGTTGAAGTCCCGGTTTTGATCAGCCTTGTGAACGTGGCCCTCTGGTTAAAGAGAAAATATTTTCCTTATGCGGTCGAGACGGTCACCGGAGTCTGCCATGTTACCTGCAGGTCATGAAGAAGAAGGTTATCCCGTATTATCGCTGATTACTATTAAAAGGAGTTGTTCACATGAATGTCACAAAAAAAGTGGTGGTTGAATTTTTCCCTTTAGAAATTGAACGACTCTTGGCCATCCTCATGGATGAGGACCGTGAAGATGCATTCTTTTTCCTAAAAGAGGTCCTTGAACGGAAAATTAAGGACAAGCTCAGGCCGCATTGCGTACCGGTATTCGAGGCTTCATACAACCCTGGACAGAAGGACAAATTTTCTAAGAAAATCATCCTACCTAAATCCTGAAATCCGACAACTATTAAGCATGGAAGAAATTTTCATGGATGATAACCAATTCCGCAAGCTGCTTGAAAGGCAGAACCTTTCCTGGGCAGGTTACCGCAAGGTCAGGAAAGGCGTGAAAAAAAGGATAAGGCGGCATATGAGAGAACTCGGATGCCGGAATATCGAAGCCTATCTATCTGAGCTGGAGAAAAACAGTGAAGATAGAAAGCAATATGAACTCCTGATGACCGTTTCAATCAGCCGTTTCTTCCGTGACTGTAAATTCTGGCAGACCCTTCAGAATGAATTGCTTCCAAACCTCATCAAAGAAAATAAAGAAAAGATAAAAGTCTGGTCAGTCGGTTGTGCCCGTGGAGAGGAGGTTTACAGCTTAAAGATGATCTGGGAGCAGTTGAAAGAGAATATCGGTAATCTTCCGGAATTAGAAATAATAGCCACAGACATGAATCCTGCCTGCCTCGAGCGGGCAAAAGCAGGTATTTATCCGTCAAGCAGCCTCAAAGAGGTTAAAAAAGAACTTATAACAGCCTGTTTTGAACCGAAAAAAGGCGGAATAAGCTATGAGATTAAATCTTTTTTAAAAAAAGATATAATATGGAAACAAAGTAATCTTCTTTCTGACCCGCCCGGCTCAGGGTTTAACATTATATTTTTAAGAAACAACCTGCTTACCTATTATCAGGAGCCAGAGAAAACAACTGCCTTTAAAAAAATAATCCACAGCCTTTCTCCTTCTGGATTACTATCCATTGGATCACATGAAAAATTGCCGTTTCAGACAGACAAGCTAAAACCTGTTGAGCCCTATTCTTTTGTATTCAAAAAACTATTTTAACAGAAGAAAAAACAAAGCCAAAGGATATATATAACCTATCCTGTAGGCCAAAGGGGGTGCTCTTAACTATTTAACTTGATTGGGAGGAGGGCTAAACTGTTACAATATGTCTATTTAATGCGTCTAATAAGTTAAAAAGTTAACTGCGTCTCCCTATCCGTCCCCATCATGGACAGGGTTTTCCACCTGGAAGGCCGAAATTTGAATAACTAAAAATGCAATTTTTAGGTCCAGTTAATCTAAATTTCAAAAACCGGCTTTGATCGGAATGGAGGAGTTTTGCCTAAAAAAAGTCAACTTTTTCTCTTGACTTTTTCCTGGTGCTCTTATTTATGGACGTGGACGTCCCGAACTTTCCTATTCACCTCTAATGCTTTTAGTTATCCGATATATCCTGATGTCCTTGCTGTTTTCCGCTGCAAGTGTAATTTCGCTGTATTTAGAGTCTGGATTATCTGATTTCAAAACTATTGTATCCCCGTACCTGTAATATCTCTTTACCAGTTTCCTTCCGTCATCATCCGGCCATGCTGCAAAACATAATTTACCGTTAACCAAAGGCGCGCCTGGAACAACTATTACAATATCTCCCGGGTTTAAATACGGCGACATGCTGCGGCCGTATATTTTTATGCCAAAGGTATATTCATCTGCGCCTTTTCTTGGAATTGATACATATTCAGACGACATGCCAACAGGATATCCTTCATCCGTGAAACTTGAGGGTTCGCCTGCTTTGCCGTTGAAGACTGGGATATATATCAGGCTCTTGATTAGGTAAGGATCTAAATTTTCAGTGACTTCAAGTTTGCCCCCCACCATTGTTTCATAATCAAGCCCCAGCTCCTTTGCTACCCATCTGCGCCAGATCTCATTCCCTCCACGTCTTCCTGCAAGCACATTGGACAAATGACCTTGAGAAACTTTCAGCCTTTTTGCAAGCTCTGAAATCCCGCCCCTTGCGCCATAGTTCCTTTCGAACCAGGCTTTTAGGCAGGCACAAAAATTTTCCTGTGTTTCGCTTAATTTCATTTCAGAAAGAAATACCACAAATATCTATTTCGATGTGAAATTTTTACTTGACGTTTATATTTCATTATGAAAGAATTAAAAACATGATAAAAATTACTGAAATAGCAGAAAAAGCAAATATTACTCAGGGTGCTCTTTCAAATATATTATCCGGCCGGCGTCGTCCCTCATGGACTGTTGCCAAGCGTCTGGCTCAGGTCACATATACAACTCCATATTTATGGCTTGAGGGTATGCCTGATGAGATCAAATCTGCTTTAAAAAATTTTAAACCAGAAACCTCGGATTAAAAAACAAATTATGACCAAGAAAATCTTAGGAATTTTTACCTTGAAGAGAGATTTAGTGTGGTTGGATGATGAATGTCTTTAGATTCGATTATAAATGATTTCAATATATTTTGCTGCAAACAAAACCAAACGATAAGGAGGCTGACATGACAAAAAAAACATGTATTGGGAGAAGGATAGAAAAAATTTCTGCATTAGTTGTCGTTTCGTTTGTTTTTATGCTGTTAAAACCAAACGTCGGGATTCCATATGAAAGAGAGATCGTATTAGAAGAAAAATATCTGAGCGAGAGCGAAAAAGAAAGTTTGAAGGATAATTTTGAGATAGACTTAGCACTAGGCTATGGTTTTTCTTATACTCAGGCCGTTATCGGCGCATATGGCCTAGACCCCAAGGGTAAATCTTATTATAACGAGTTAGATTTGGAGTATTCAGAGAACCTTGCTGCGCTGAGACTGACTGCTACCTTCGTTATCAACCCGAAAACAGGAGTTTATTTTGGTATTCCCTTCGGAATTATCGAAGCTGAAGGTAAGGACGTTTGGGATGACGATGACATAAGATTCAGCATAGGCGATCTATTTGCGGGTGTATATCATCACCTTTTACCGGAAACAGAAAGTTGGCCTAATGTAACTGCTAATCTTGCCCTTAGTACAGATCTGGCCCAATATTCCTCCCTCGGTAATGGAGTTTGGGATGTTACATTAGGTATAAGTGCCAGGAAATTTTTGTCTGAGAGATTTTACCTCTCTGGAGTATGTGATTATACCTATACAAAAAGGAAACACAATGTAGACCCTGGTGACAAAATTGGTTATGGTGGCGGAATAGGATATTTTACAAAGAAAGGTACTATGATAGAAGCAAGATTAAAGGGGTGTTATATCGGCGCAGCTGAGATACCATGGTCCAGGGAAACGGTACTTGAGAAAGAACAGGATTTGATATTTACTCTTGGGGTTAAATCCTGGCTACCAAAGAGAGCATGTTGGAGCCTTACATGGGGTGGGTTAGATGAAGGTGTGGAGTTTAAAAGGAATTATTTTGGTTTTGAATGTTCTGTGCCTATATTCTAAAAATGGGTATAGAATCACTGCGAGTTAAACATGTCCAAGCTCTTGAATTTACAGTATTGTTCATCGTGTTCTATATAAATACCATTAAATTAAGGGGGTGGCGTTTATGAAATACAAAACAATTATGGTAATGGTCGCAATAGCGGCGTATAGTATAACTGGTGGAGGTTTCGTTGTAAATGCATGGGATAATAACAGGTGGCACAGCAGTGAGGTATATATGGACACTCATCTATCCAATTGGATGATACCGAAAATAGAGAGCTTGGAGAGTAATTTAACGAAGAGCCATGTCCTTTTCTCAAATTTTGACCAAAGATTTCAACATGCTGATATTATGACAAAAATGCCCCAAATGAGGTTCGATACGTTCAGTAGAATGAACGAAAGATACTTAGATGCCCCAAAGATTGATACTTTTCAGAGTTCGAGATCTGTGTACACGGACAGTTCCTTGAGTAATTTGACGAATGATACTTATAAACCCCAAACAACCTTTGTGCCAAATATTGTTTGCCCCAATTCAAACCGTTTTGTAAACTCATTTGGTCAGTCGGTATCCTCTACCTCTCTTAGGAGTTTAGGAGATACATATCTTAAATATAATTATCTTCAATATCATAAATTACCTTTTGTTGGAATAATATCATGCTCAGTACCATATGTTACTGCATTACCAGGAGAGATTGCAGAGTGGCGCACGGGAAAACCCTTTGGCTCACAGGAATTTTTGCAAGGTTTTTCTATTACCAGCTTCAGCTTAGGCGGAAGTCAAGTAGGAGGAATGCTCGCTGGGCTAGGAGGTGCTATTGTGGGTGGAGTAGCAGGCCATGAGTTTGGCAAGTGGACTTTTAGTGAAATTAATAGAAGCCTAAAAACAGATCTTGGGCAAAGATGGGGAGATAGTTGGGGATTCTCTGGTGCTATTGCTGGAGGGTGGATTGAAAGAGCCAGAAGTCACTTAGATAGAGGCTTTGAAAGTCTTACTAACCGTATGTTTGATTTTGCAGGATGGAATGACGTTAATATACCCTCTTATAATTCCTCGTTGAATGATTTCAAAACGCTAAATCTTGACAATTGGCACAATCAGATACCAACACAACAAATATACACCCCACAACAAATTCATACTTTTGACTACTCATTTACGAATTTACAATCCCCAGCAACTGTTCAACATAATTATGGTCTGACCCATGCCGTCAGTCTACATAATAACTTTCAACTTAATAATCCATATAATCCATTTAATAATCCATATTAGACCCTGGTAGCCAACTATTTTCAAAACATTTGTAAAAATTAGAAGAGACTATGATGAGCATTCGTTATTCAAAAGAGAAACAAAGATGTCTAAGCAAATGAGATCCAAGGGAGGTAAGATTTACATGACAAGGCACAAGATTTTCTTGCTCATTGTGGCCATATCTGTAGCGTTGGTATATTTTTTTCAGCAAGATGTATTAGGGAGGGAGCGAGAAAAAAATCTTGGTGATTCTAAGCCCAAGAATATAGCAAAAATAATTAGGCCCTCTGATGTTTCTAACATAGATTTAAGGAAGATTAAGAGAACTACAGTCTTAATAACATCAACTTCTCCGTTGTTTGGTGGAGTTGCAGAGGATCATTTAGCTATTAAATTAAGGGATAAGGGTTTTGATGTGGTGGAAAAATCGAAGATATATGAACTAATCCTAAAGGAATCAAAGAAAAAGAAATTCAAAAAACTTGAGGAACAATTAGAACTTGAAAAACAATTAGAAAAGGAGGGAGATACATCAAGGGAGTTAAAGAGACTTGAAAAACAATTATTAGAAAAAGTAGGGGAGAAATCACAAAAAGATATTCTGAATATAATCAGCATAGGGGAAAAATTAGGATTGGATGCGGTGATTATAGGGACACTTTTTGAAGGGAAACACCAGATTAGTTTTCTTAAAGATAAACCGCCACAATTTATGGAAAAGATTGTAGTATCAACATTCTACCTTCAGGTAATAGATGTTCAAACCGAAAAAGTAGTACTGGCCATTATATTAGAGTATGATAAAGGAGAAAATGTGGCTAATGTTATAGATATTATGACAAAAATTATAATAGATGAAATAAAAGATTAAATGGGCTTTTAAACAAGTTGTTCGACCTGACCTAGTGTCATGTTTACCTTCAAGTGTTAGGCTAAAAATTTAATAACATGAGGTGTTATCATGATTAAGAAACAGATAATTTTAGGATTAGTAGGCTTGGTATTATTTTCTTTTGGTTGTGGACAAGCTATGTTAACTCACAAACTGAATGCTCTTAATGAAAATTTCGAGAAACGTTTACAAATTAAAGAGGCTTTATTACCTCAATTTAGAATTGGAGAAATATATAGTTTTCAATTCGAGGCAATAAACGGTACTCCTCCATATAAATGGAGAATAATTCAACGTATACTACCAAAAGGTTTAACTTTTGAAGAATCCACAGGAAAAATTTTTGGAACTTCGCAAAATACAATTGAGAGTCCAATTGTAGTTATGCTCACTGATAGCTCAGGTAATCCAAATAATTATATTATGCAAAGCTTTTCTCTAAATCTAAAATAGGAGGTTATATAGATGAAACAGCAGAAAATATATATTATTGTCCTAACACTATTTATTATTGGGATATTAGCAGGTTGTGTAGCAGGACCTACTAAAGTCCGATTAGATTATAAGCCCTCCATAATACTATCAGATATTGGTAGTAATAAAAATATCGGTGTTTTTTCTTTCGCAGATAATCGAGAAGAGATTGACCCAAAAGCTTATGGAACAATAGTTAAGTTAGTTACCGCTGAATTACCAATAGCTTATAAATCGGACATAAAGACCGAAACTGTTATCACTGATTATATTACCAATGCTTTCAGGAATGAACTAAAGAGTTTAGGCTTTCAAATAATAGATAGGGATGTCTATTCAAGAGCTTTACCTTTTAGGGAAGTCGTGAATAATCTTAAGGAATTGGAATTAGGAGAAGTAGACAAAATTATTATTGGTAGAATACGATTTTTTAGGTGGACAGAAGCCGGTTTTGCAGGGGCGCTTTTTCAAGGATTAATGCCAAAACCACGTCTAAACGCCGAAATTCAAGTGCAAGTAATTGATCACAAAAGTATGAAAATTCTATGGGCAGGTAGTGGTTGGGCATTAGAAAAAAGTACTGAAAGTTTTCCTAAAAATCCTGAGAGGGAAAATAAAATTAAAGTCGGGCTAAATAAAGCTTTAACACAAATCATTAGAAATGATGGTTTCATAGGCTCTTTATTATAAGGGCGCTCAAAGGGGACGTGTAGGCCAAAGGGGACGTGTAGGCCAAAGTGTCAATTCTTGAATTCTTCCATATGATGCATCCTCATGTTAGCGCATCGTCCACCATCAGCAGCGGGCAGGGTAAACGGCCATTTGTAAACGCCGCGACCCTGCCCGTCTAAGGTATGGTTGTTATGTGTTGTCATAATGTTCGTAGCAGATTAGATATGGAAATCTATATTTTTCGTTTCTGGTCAGAATTGCAGATTCATAGCAGCTATATCTTTAACTTTGGGTAAGCCGCGCTGAGCTGGATTATCCTTGACTGCTTCTTCAACGCTTGGCCCCTCGGCCTGGAATGGGTTAGGTTTGCGCACCACAAGCCCTCACAAAGGTTTCGTACAATTTGGGAGGACCGATGCATGCATCTTTCAGTTCCTGATTCGTAATCCCTTTTGAGTAGTCTTTTGGCAAGCCTATCCACATATCGTCCGGCAAGAGGTAGCCAGTCTTGTTGGAGTAGTCAGCGTCGTCCAGAATGCTGGTAAGCAGATTGCCGTCATAGTGGACTAGGGGCGCATACGTGAGTCTGTGAATAATCCCACAATGTTCTGAGACAGCATATAGTACGTGACGGCATCGATGTTCTCATAGATGACAACAGCCCTTCCGTCGACATTGCGACTGTCAGTGAATCCAGCCGTTAGACTCCCCTTCTTAGCAATGCGTTGGATGTAGGCCCTTATGTTCCCGTGGCACATTGCGTTTCTTAGCAGGATCAGCGGTCCGATATAGAATGTGAAAACCGTGTCTATGAGTGACTCGAAGTCTTTCAGGGGAAATGCCATGTGGGAGTGTTGCTCCGCGTCCCTCTGTGCCAATGTGCGAACAAGGCCCAGGATGCCTTTGATTACGTTGTCTTGTTCATCCAGTAGCTTCTTGTCTTCAAGATCGGAGCTGTTGACCCGCTTAGTCAAATGGGAGTGAACCAACTGTCTGATAAGCGTCTCAAACCGCACCATCTGACTCAGCAGCTCTATTCGCGCGAAGAACTGTTCGTAGTGGAATAGTAGCTTCAACCTTGACTTGTCGTTACCGTCCCAAGGACCCGAGATTATTCGCCTGAAGAAATCGCTCCCTCCCGAAAGGGTGATCATAGAAACGGGCTCGCGGATCTGACGAATGAAGTAGAGGTGATGCTCATTGATCGCTGATTCCGTGCCGTCGTCGTTCGGAGACACGAAGGGTGAATTGATCCAGTTCTTCAACAATGCTTTGTGGAACTCGGAGTTATCCATCTGTCGTGCGCAAACCAGTTATTATATAGTTTATGACTATTCCCACAGCTTCCATGATTGTTGACCAAAAATTAGTAAAAAAACAGTTTTTCTAACTGTATATTTCAACAATTTGGACATTAAACAGAAAACCAGATAACCCCATTGAAGGCTATCTAGTGCCTGAACGAAAACCCGTAATCGCAAGCTGTTATTGTTCGGATTAGTGGAAAAACGCATTTTGTGGTAGAAAGATACATTTATTAGGCATAGTATGTTTACAAAGACGCCACTTTGTATAATCAAAAGGTTCTCTTTGAATCAAGGCAATAAACCGGTGACAGCGACAATCCTCGCACTGCGGCGCGAGCGTTTAGGGATATTATCATACATACGCATCCTGCCACAGGTTTGTAATAAAATCTTTCCAGGGAAGGATACATATATCCCCATCTTTTCGAGGGGTATCTTCAAGAGTGACCAATATATAATTTTTTAGAAGTCCTTCTTCCTTTATTGCAGTCAATCCTTTGAAGTCTTTTCTTGTGATATTTGCCTTCCCTTTTACCTCAATCGCTGTTTTTCCGTTGATGATAAAATCAACCTCAAAGCCTGAGGTTGCCCTCCAGTAACACAGATCACAACCCCTTTTGTAATCACAGTAGGTTTTTATCTCATGATGGATATAAGCTTCAAATGCCTCCCCAAATTCCGGTGATCTCATCTCCAGACCCCGACGACCTTGCAGAAATCTGGCGACTCCTATATCGAAAAAGTAGAATTTTGAAGTGGAAACCGGTTTTCGTTTGACGGATTTTCGCCATGCAGGCAGATCATCGCCAAGCAGCGTGTCACGTAGAATCTGAAAATATTCCTGCACGGTTGATCTTGGAACCTGTGCATCGCTTGCTATGTTCGTATAATTAATCATTTTACCGTTACACAGCCCGGCTACAGTGAGAAATCTGCTGAATGCAGGCACATTCCGAACGATGGCTTCCGCTGCAATCTCTTCCCTTAAATAATTTCCCGCATATGCCTCCAGATCTTCAAATGGTGCATCGGAAAAATAGATGGAAGGGATCAGGCCTGTATCCAGAGCTTTCAGTAATTGGAAATCCCCCTTTAACTCCTTGATAATAAAGGGACGCAGCCGCCTGGTTCTGGCGCGGCCCCCCAGCAGGTTCACGCCCTTATTTCTCAACTTCCTGGCACTGGAGCCTGTAAGAAGGAAATGAATCCCTTTTTCTTCAATTAAGTTATGTACTTCATCAAGCAGAATCGGCAGCTTCTGAATCTCATCGATGATAACAATCTTGTCATCGTCTGTTATTTCCTGGCGAAGCCTTTGGGGCTCCCTGCTTAATTTCAGATACACATCCGTTTGAAGCAGATTGTAATACCTGTATTCATTTAACGTATGTTGAATCAAGGATGTCTTTCCCGTTTGACGTGGCCCGAATAAGAAATAAGATTTTTTTCGTAGAATCTTTAATAAATCCAATTGCCTTTTGACATACATTACCTGCCTCCATAATTAGGGCTCGGTCAAAAATAACTTGGCATTTTTGCATCCCAACTTCACAATATCTTTAATCGATCTTCATTCGCAAAAATCCTCGAAATAGCCCGCTATTCCTGCGGTTTTGCTCAATCAGATCGATGAAATCTACGGCAAATTTGGGCGCAAATTCTACCAACTTATTTTTGACCGAGCCCTAATTGCCACAAATACCGTCAGATATCATGATTATTGCCAATTTACATGTCAAATATCACGCAGTCAAGGCCTTTCTTCATGGAAACGTCAAAGTCGGTGCTAAATCGTTAATATTTAGTTTATAGGATCTTTTTATATCCGCATTCTTTATTAAGGCAGGTGAGAAAGGCGCCTTGTTTTTTAGTGGATTTTTCGACCAGAAACTCAGCACCGCAATTCAGACAATTTTCTGCTACAGGTTTGTCCCAGAGAGCAAATGTGCAATCAGGATAACGGTTGCAGCCATAAAAGATTTTTCCCCTTTTTGACTTTCTTTCAACAATTTCGCCGGTGCAGTCTTTTTCCGGACACTTTACGCCTGTAGTTTTATCTGTTCCGTTTGAATTTATAGATTTAGTATTTTTGCACGCCGGATAGCCGCTGCATGCTAAGAATTTGCCGTATTTGCCCTGTTTTAACACCATCGGTTTTTTACATTTTTCACAAACTATACCTGATATTTCATCTTTAGGCAGCTCGATTGGCTGAATTTTGCCTTTTTCATCTCTGGTATAGTTCCTTGTATACTTGCATTCCGGGTATCCGCTGCAGGCAATATAGTGACCATTTTTGCCGACTTTGATGTTTAGTTGTTTTTTGCATACAGGACAGGAAAGATCTGTAGGTATGCCAACGCCGCGCATGCTGAGCATACTTTCTGCGGCAGCATCCAGCTCTTTTTTAAATGGGCCGTAGAAACGGGTCAGAATTTCTAAAGAATCTGTTCCCGAAGTTGCTATGCGGTCAAGATCTTCTTCCATCTTAGCTGTAAAATCAACTTCAAATATGTTTGGGAAACTTTTAACAAGAAGGTCATTAACGATAAATCCAAGTTCGCTTGGTTTGAAATATCCTTTTAGAAAATCAACATATCCCTTTTCCTTGATTGTGGATAATATTGAAGT
>JAHIKR010000388.1 GCA_018897415.1 Pseudomonadota bacterium | reverse complement strand
AGCGATAATTACAATCTCGCATTCCGAAAAAACTTTAAAATTATCTTTCATTACAGAAATACCATAAGTCTTATTAAGAATATCGAGCCGATTTTCACTTATATCACTTGTATAAATCATTGACGGAGAAAAAATTCCAGTCTGGATAAGAGCACCCACGAAAGCTTCTCCCATGTTTCCGGCACCAATAAAACCAATTTTCTTGTTAATTTTAGACACGTTGCCTCCTTAATATTTTTGCTCTTGTCTAGTGTAATATATTTAGCGTATAAAGTAATTTACTCAAGTTTCGCCCACTTACTTCCTGTAAATACCAAGGGGATAAAGATCTAAATAAAATTTATCCCCTTAAAGCTTTCGATAAATAGATGGGGTACGAAACTTTAGTAATTTATGTATTCCGCTTTATACTTTTTTACGACTGCACCTTTGATGTGTCAATGATTTTACTTGAAATTTCTTGACTTAATCTTTAAAAATATATTTGATTTCCTATATATTTTCTTGATACAAACTTAGCAAATTAATAATTACGAAAGGCTCTTGCATTTATGTATATAATTGGGTATCTGTTAATGGCAATTGCAAAGGTTCTTGACCTTGTTTTGCTTATATTTATGTGGATTGTTATAGCAAGAGCTGTGCTGTCCTGGGTCAATCCAGATCCCTTTAATCCTATTGTTCGTTTTATCCATAATGTTACAGAACCTGCTTTATATCGCATTCGCTCATTCATACCCGTTAGTTTTGGAGGTATTGATTTCTCTCCAATTGTCGCCTTGCTTGGAGTGATGTTCTTGCGAACCTTTGTTGTAAGGAGCTTAATGAGACTATCTGCCAACTTATTATAACAAGCATGATATAGGTGAGATATAATGGAAACTACACCACTTGATATTCAACAACAGCAGTTCAAGGTTAAATTTAGAGGATTTGATATCCGTGAGGTAGATAAATTCCTTGAACAAATGGCCAATGCTTTTGCTTCATTGCAGCAGGAAAACGAAAGCCTGCATGAGGAGATTAGAAGGCTAAAGCTTGAAAGCCAGGAATATAAGGAACGCGAAGAAACCTTTAAGCGCGCTATGCTTAATTCTCAGAAAGTTCTTGAGCAGATGAAAGAAAATGCTCGAAAATCAGCTGAATTAGTCATAGCTGATGCAGAAGTCAAAGCGGAAAAAATACTCAACAGAGCACATAGCAGGCTGGCGCAGTTGCATGAAGACATAGCTGAACTTAAAAGACAGCGCATGCAAATCGAAGTTCAGATCCGTTTTGTAATAGAGTCTCATTCAAAACTTCTTGAAATAGGAAAAGAGAGTATGGAAACATCAGATGAAGAAGACTCTAAATTGAAATTATTAAAAAAATCGTAACTGCTCAGGTGGATAGACTGAAGGTGGAAGGCTGTTAGGGAGCTTCAGCCTTCGGACTTCAGCCTTCAGCCTATCCACATGCTGAGTAGTTACAAAAAATCCAAAATATTATAAATAGAATTTTATTACTATAACTCTTTTTCATAAACCGGAGTAGCTAATGGCAAAAATAGACGCATTTTTCAAGTTGATGCATGAACAGAAGGCTTCAGATCTTCATCTTATTGCAGGGCAACCGCCGGCTCTCAGGATAAGGGGAGACATGGAAAGGGTGAAATACAAAGTTCTTGGAGATGATGAGCTAAAAGGCATGCTCTATGAAATTGCACCAGAACATAAAGTCAAGGTATTCGAAGAAACAGGGGATGTGGATTTCGGTTATGAAATACCAGGGCTTGCCAGGTACAGGGCAAATTTTTTTATGCAGAAAAATGGCGTTGGTGCTGTTTTCAGGGAAATCCCAAGTGAAATATTAACTGCAGAACAATTAGGCCTGCCGCCAGTTATACCTAAATTAGCTTTGCTTCCAAGAGGTCTTGTTGTTGTAACAGGTCCCACCGGAAGTGGAAAATCAACTACACTTGCCGCAATAATTGACGTAGCAAACAAAAACCGCAAGGATCACATCATTACAATTGAAGACCCCATAGAGTTTGTCCACAAAAGCAATAGCTGCATTGTTAACCACCGGGAAGTTGGCCTCCATACCAAATCATTCAGCACAGCATTACGTGGCGCTCTCCGTGAGGACCCTGACATCATTCTTGTGGGTGAAATGCGAGACCTTGAAACCATATCGCTTGCCATAGAAGCTGCATCTACCGGACATCTTGTTTTCGGCACATTACACACCTCCAGTGCGGCAAAAACAGTTGACCGTATTATAGAAGTTTTTCCTTCAAGCGAACAGGCGCAGATCCGTTCAACGCTTTCTGACGGCATCAGGGCCATAATAGCCCAAGTCCTGTTCAAACGTATCGATAAAGCCGGACGCTGCGCTGCTCTTGAAATTTTAATTGCAACTCCTGCTGTCCGGAACCTTATACGCGAATCTAAAACTCACCAGATCCCTTCTATGATTCAAACCGGTAAAAAATACGGTATGCAGCTTTTAGATGACGCTATAATGGTGATGGTTACTAAAGGTATGATAAGTCCTGAGGAAGCTTACGCCAAAGCTAATGATAAGTCAAAATTCGGGCCTTTATTGAAGACTCCCCCAACAGATTTCACCGAAGCATAATTTTAGGGATAGGTTATTTCATGAAAAAACAGGAAATTGACCATATACTTACCAAGATGCTTGATGCATATGATAATGTTTCCGACCTGAATATTACTGTGGGCAAACCATTTCAAGTAGAACGTTTTGGACTGCTCACCGAGGTAGAACTTAGTCCTCCGATCAATACAATCACGCCCTTCCAGTCTGAAATCTTTGCCCTTAACCTGCTTAACCAGAATCGACGTCTTATTGAAGATCTTATATCTGAGGGATCCTGTGATTTGTCATATGAGTTGCCCGGCAAAGCACGTTTCAGGGTAAACATTTTTTCTCAGCAGGGTAACTATTCTATTGTATTAAGAAAACTCGAAACTAAAATTCCGACTTGTGAAGAACTGAATCTCCCTGATGCATTCAAAAAAATAGCTGAGGAAAAGAACGGAATTATACTTGTTACCGGTGCTACAGGTAGTGGAAAGACAACATCTCTTGCTGCAGTTCTCAATAAAATAAACGAGACTAAATCGGTTCACGTAGTAACCCTTGAAGATCCTGTTGAGTTCCAGCATCCACACAAGAAAGCCACGTTCAACCAGAGAGAAATGGGAAACGATTTCGACACATTTGCCAATGGTCTTCGGGCTGCGCTCAGGCAAGCACCAAAAGTCATTCTTGTTGGTGAAATGCGGGACAGAGAGACCGTTGACATTGGACTTAGCGCGGCTGAAACAGGCCACCTGGTTTTAAGCACCCTTCACACTGTTGATGCAGGACAAACAATCAACCGAATACTCGGCATGTTTAATACAGAGGAAGAAAATCAGATACGTATCAGGCTTTCCGATACAGTCCGCTGGATTGTATGCCAGAGACTACTTCCAAAGGTAGGAGGAGGACGTGTAGCTGCATTTGAGATTATGGGTACAAATCTCAGGGTTAAGGACACAATTTTACATGGAGAATCAGAAGGCAAAACTTTTTACGAAATCATAAACGCAGGTACAACATTTGGCATGACCACTTTTGACGATTATATTATAGGATTGTTCGAGCAGGGTTTAATAACTGAAGAAACTGCTCTGGCCTACGCTTCCCGCAGAGGTATTGTAGGTAGAGGAATGGATTCAATAAAAAGCGCCCGCGGCGAGGCTACAACTGATATCGAAGACCTGGAAGTAGATGCTGATTACAGCAAGTCCGATAAGACATCTTAGCCTGGTTATTGGCTGACCGAAAATCCATAGTTTCCGGTTAGAAATTCGAAATCCGAAGCACAAAATACGAAACAATGACAAAAATACAAATGCTCTAATGACAAAAACCACCGATTTCCGATTAATTAGTTTTGGTCATTTTCTAATTTGGTATTCGGATTTGTTTCGAGTTTCGGATTTTGATATTCGAATTTTGCCTGAACATGACTTTCCGTTCAGGCGCTAATTAGGAGATTATCATGAACATAGTATGCGAACAATGCCAGGGCAAATTTAAAATTCCCGATGAAAAGCTGCCCAAGGGACAGATTTTTTCCCTTACCTGTCCCAACTGTAAGAACAAAATCTCAATAGATACTCGATCTAAAACCGATTCATCAAAACCAAAGACAGGGACAGAAAAAACCATCTTTGATGAAGTCGTTTCCGGAGCATATGACGCCTCGGAAAAACCCTTTGATTTTGTGGAAGAGGGGGTTGAAACAGCTCTGTTATGTGAAACAGATCCAGCCATCCTGCCTAAAATCAAAATGGCCCTAAAAAATATGGGATATCATACTACAGAAGCCCCGTCAGCATTAGATGCCCTTAAACAAATGCGCTTTCATGTTTTCGATGTGGTGGTTCTCAACGAAAAATTTGATACCAATAATCCTGATGAAAATAATGTACTTAAGTATCTGAAGCAACTGTCTATGGACATACGTCGTAATATTTTCGTAGCCCTTATAACTGACAGGTTCCGAACAACGGACAATATGGCAGCATTTTATGAAAGCGTTAACATGGTGGTAAATCTAAAAAATATCAATGAGATAGAAAAAATACTAAAGAGCGGAATTGCTGATAATGCTGTATTCTATCGTGTCCTAAAGGAAACGCTTACAAAAATCGGCAGACTCTAATTATTAACCTTGAACCCTGAAACCTGAACCGTTATTTAATCTTTTCGTATATAATACGCAGCCCTTCAAGAGTCAGCGAGGGTTCAACCTCTTCTATACTATCACAAACACCAGCCATGATATCTGATAAACCTCCTGTGGCAATCACCTTGGGAGCAGTACCCATTTCAATCTTCATCCGCCTTACTATTCCATCCACAAGGCCTGCATATCCATAAATAATACCAGACCTTATGCTGCTTGCCGTATCTTTACCTATAACTTTTTCAGGGGGAGAAAATATCTCAACTCTTGGCAGTTTAGATGCCTTGAGGAACAGGGCTTCAGCAGAAATCATAATTCCGGGGCATATTGCTCCACCCAGATATTCACCATCTGCTGAAACCGAATCAAAGGTAGTTGCTGTACCAAAATCAACTACAATAAGGCTGGTTTTATACTTTTCGAATGCAGCAACTGAGTTGGCAATTCTGTCTGCCCCCACCTCATCAGGATTATTGTAAAGTATCGGCATTACATTGACAGACTTAGCATCTACCCATAACGGATGCTGCCCTAAATATTTACGGCAGAAAGAATCAAGAGTGCTTACCAAAGGCGGGACAACGCAGGAGATGATAATCCTACTGATATCTTTAGATTTTATATCACTTTGGGCAAAAAGATTGACCGCGATAACATTGAATTCATCTTCCGTTATTGTATTTACAGTTCTTATTCTCCAGTCTTTTACCAGTTCCTTGCCATTGTAAATACCAATTACGGTGTTTGTATTTCCAACATCTATAACGAGAAGCATTGTAACCACATAGGTTGTTAAGTTCACGGTTCACGGTTCACGGTTCACGGTTCACGGTTGGTTGTCTCAATATCTTCAAAACATTTAATTTTCATCCCCGTCGGCAGGCGGGGCTCTCTAACCTTGAACCGTGAACCCTTGAACCGTGAACCTGATTAGTTACTTTATTTTTACTGTAAATATTTCTGGTTTTACCCCTACAAGGATAGTTTTAACAGGCAAAATTATTGACGCACGCCTAACATAAACACCCGGTTTTAATCCTTTAAGATCTACGCAAACTTCCAATCCATTCTCTTGATAAAGCTTTTCAAGTACATTAACAGGGCCTTTTACTTCAATATCTATATCAGGAGGTGTGATGCTGAATGTGTAAGTAGAATCTTTCCCTTTAACAGGAATGTTTTTAAATTCTCTCGCCACAATTTGTTCTTCAATAAATACTTCGGCGAGAATGATTCCTGAAAAAGAAATAATATCAAGACATTCGGGCAGATCAAGCGCTATCTCCTTTTTAAAGGATTCTGACAGCCCGTTAACATCAATAGGCTTTGTAAATATCTTTTCAATTGGTCCAAGAATATTCTCAGGACCTTTCAACATCACTGAGGATGGCTTTGTAACCGCATATGTAAAAAAACCAGGGGCTGGTTTGCCTGAAAAAGAAACTATAACCGGCAACTCTTTTTTAGTCTCTTTTTCAACTTTTACAGTCAAAAAGGACGGAGTTATATTTATAATAGAAATTCCACCAGGAAGTTCAATATCTTGCTTTCTTATTGGAATATTGTTGACTCCTTCATTTATATCAGAAAGATCAAGCAAATATCGCGACTTAATTTTAGAAAGAGTT
>JAHIKR010000387.1 GCA_018897415.1 Pseudomonadota bacterium | reverse complement strand
TTTTTCTGAAAAGGGTATTGATGTCTCAATTGAATTTTCATGGGGTGCAACCGAAGCAAAGGCTGTTTCAGGGCTTGCCGATGCCATAGTTGAGGTTACTGAGACCGAGAGCACCATAAAGGCGCATGGCCTCCGTATTATACAGGAACTGATGCAGACCAATACTCAGCTTATCGCAAATTACAATGCATGGGAGGATGCTTTTAAAAGAAAAAAGATAGAACAGATAGCTCTTTTACTCAAAGGAGCTCTTTTGGGTGAAAAACTGGTCGGACTTAAAATGAATGTGCCTGAATCAAAAATTGAAAGCGTTGTATCTCTGCTTCCAAGCTTAAATGCTCCAACAGTAGCGCCACTTTATCAGTCAAAATGGTTTTCAGTGGAAACAGTTGTGGATTCTAATATTGTAAGAGATTTAATACCAAAACTCCTTAAAAATGGCGCTGAAGGTATAATTGAGTATCCGCTCAACAAGGTAGTATAGTTTTACTGGGTATGGTTCTGACTTCGGCCGCCATCCATTGAAGATTGAAGATTGAATGTATTCTATTAATTTTATAACAAAATGGGTGGCACGCCTCTGCCCAATAACTGACGAAAATCTGTGTAATCTGTGTAATCTGTGGATTAAAGACATTATTATAAATGATAATAAAATCTGCCGAATTCATTAAAAGCGCTGTTAAACCGCCCCAGTATCCTCCAGCAGTCTTACCGGAAATAGCTTTTGCAGGGCGTTCCAATGTGGGTAAATCTTCTCTTATTAATACACTGTTAAATAGAAAGCGTCTTGTTAAGACAAGTTCAACACCAGGGCGTACCCAGCTTATTAACTTTTTTCTTATAAATGAGAAATTTTCGTTTGTAGATCTTCCCGGGTACGGGTACGCAAAGGTCCCTCCATCTGTACAGAAAAACTGGGGGCCCATGATTGAGACATATCTCACTTCCAGAGAAACTTTAAAAGGAATTGTATTAATTATGGATATACGGCGTATGCCTGGTAAGCATGAATTAGACATTATGGACTGGCTTTACCATTATAATATTCCGGTTATTCTTATACTGACAAAAGCTGATAAACTGTCAAAAACCAAACAGATTAAGCAGCATCTTTCCATATCCAAAGCCCTGTCTGTTGACAGGAATAACTTAATACTGTTTTCCGCAAAATCGCGTCAGGGCAAAGATGATGTGTGGGATGCTGTAGAAAAGTTGTTACACCCAGATTGAGCTACAGGAAGACCTTTGAAAAAGCTAAATAACAGGTTTGCTGATTTTAAATCAGGATTTGTAACCATTGCCGGTGCTCCCAATGTCGGGAAATCCACTCTTTTAAACAGGATGATCGGCGAGAAAATTTCAATTACTTCCAAAAAGCCACAGACCACGCGCAATCGTATAATCGGGATAGTACACAGGCCTTCCTCACAGATCGTTTTTATTGATACACCCGGAGTACACAGAGCAAAAGGCGTTCTAAACATCAGAATAGTTGATGTCGCACTTTCAGCCCTGGCTGATGTTGATCTGATTTTAATTGTTTTAGACGTGACAAATCCCGACCCTGAGTCTGAAAAACTTCTGATAAAACAACTTGGGAAACAGAAAAGACTGGTCATTCTTGTCCTTAACAAGATAGATATAATAAAAAAACCAGAACTTCTCGTTATCATAGATAAATGGACAGAGGCTTACCCGTTTGAGGCCATTGTGCCTGTTTCTGCAAAACATGGAACTCAAGTGGAAGAGCTTATCAAGACAATGGAGCGAATTCTTCCGAATGGCCCCCCATTTTTTCCTGAAGATGCCATAACTGATATGCCGGAACGCTTTATTGCTGCTGAGATGATTCGTGAAAAGGTTTTTCGTTTAACCGGTGAGGAAATACCATACTCAATAGCTGTGACTGTTGATTCTTTTTCCGAAGACGCTAAAGGTTCTCTTGTTAAAATATATGCAACCATTCATGTTGAGCGTGATTCCCAGAAAGGCATAATAATAGGAAAAAGCGGGAGCAAGCTTAAAAAAATAGGCGAGGAGGCTCGCATGGAAATTCAGAGGATGGTCGGCACCAAGGTTTTTTTAAAGCTTTTCGTAAGGGTACAGAAAAACTGGAGCAAAGACACTAAGGCTTTGAGAAGATTCGGTTACTGATGATAGTTTCATTTCATCCCTGTTTTGGGGCAGACAAATATATAATCTGTGCGGGACGCAAGCCTGATGATAATGATCTTGCTGCAATAAAGGCTGCTGATGCTGTAATCCTATCCCAGGGTTGCGATGAGGCACTTTACAAAATGGCAAGTAAAAACTGCTCCAATATATTTCCTGATTATGAGGCAAGGTTCAAGTATCCCGGCAAGATAGGCCAGATTCATCTTTTCCGGGAAACAAATGTTTTACACCCGAAATCTGTGACTTTTGAAAGAGTTGATTATTTACCTGAAAACCTTCCTTTTGATTTCCCGTTTGTATTCAAGTTTGACTGGGGTGGAGAGGGTGACGCTGTATTTTTGATAACTTCTCCTGAAAAGTTTAAAGACGCTGTTCAAAAGGCTTTGAATTTTGAACGTGCTGGTCATGCGGGATTTTTGATACAGGAATACATCCCTTCACAAAACAGAAGTTTGAGAGTTGTTGTGATAGGGCAGAAATTTATTTCCTACTGGCGTATTCAGAACAATGCAGAAGAATTTTGTACCAGCCTGGCAAGAGGCGCTGTTTTAGACTTTGATGCTGATCCTGACCTGCAGGAAGCAGCAGTTAGCTCTGCAAAGCATTTCTGTAAAATGACAGGAATAAATCTGGCAGGTTTTGATTTTCTCTTTTCATCAGAAGTAAATATAAAAGAGCCGCTTTTTCTTGAAATTAATTATTTCTTTGGCAGAAAAGGTCTTGGCGGGTCTGAGAAGTATTACCAAATACTTGAGTCAGAAATTAAAAAATGGATAGAGAGTCTTAAGCTCAATGAAGGAAAATGATTTAAAACCATTTGCATTTGATCTTGATGAGAAAGATATCAGGAGAGAGCGCAGTAAAGCAAGAGAGTTGAGAGCTTCACAGTGGTGGAAGCGGCAACTTGCAAAAGGAGTATGCTATTACTGCGGAAAGCAAACCCCGCCAAAAGAACTGACAATGGATCACATTGTACCGATATCGCGCGGAGGCAGGAGCACAAAAAGCAACGTGGTTACTTCATGCAAGGAATGCAATAACAAAAAAAAGCACCTTCTTCCAATGGAATGGGAAGAGTATTTAAAAGATATTTCATAGAATGTAAACTTATAAACTAAGGACGTTCCCCCTATATTCTCCCACATTTGCAGCTCCAATATTCCCGCTTTCCCCTATCTCGCTCAGGATTATATAATTCTTGCCTTTTCATTAAAAACAGTGCAATATTAAGACATTACAACAATCAAGAAACGACCAGTTAATATCAAATATCACTGATTTATTTCTTAACATTTAATGGTTAGGCGTCCACCTTAGTGGCTCCATACCTATTGTCTCTCAAAAAAAGCCAAATATGAGAAACAAACCTCTTTGAGCTGAATCCCTTAACGTCTATTTTGTTTGTCTCTCAAAAAACAATAAATTTGAGGCATTAAAATTTTGCAGATTTTCGCTATAACCGTATAATTTTTTTAAAGATAATTGATTTTGTTGTATTGAAGGGGGAATTGGTGTATCAAGTGATTTAAGTAAGATTGTGGCAAAAAGAAGATTTCTGTTTAATAAAATTAATATTCTCCGGTATAGATGGGGGTGAGATTATGAGTCAGACAATAGAAATAGAGCTGTCAGAGGATGTGTTTCTGGCTATGCAGAAGGACCCGAAAGATCTGGCAAAAGAGATGCGCCTTGCCGCAGCGGTCAAGTGGTACGAACTTGGCATGTTAAGCCAGGGGAAGGCCGCGGAAGTTGCGGGGCTGAGCAGGGCAGAATTCATAAATGGATTGAGCCGTTTTAAGGTTTCACCGTTTCAGGAGACAGCGGAGGAAATTCTTGAAAACCTGGAGGGATAACCCTTGATGGATAAAATCATTTGTGATGCTTCGCCACTCATTGTTTTGGCAAAGGCCGATCTACTTGAGTTGCTGCCAAATCAATTCTCAGAAATTGTTGTGCCTCAAGCTGTGGTTGAAGAAATTCTTGCAGGGCCTTTCGACGATCCGATGCGGAGGTTAATCTCCAAAATAGAATGGCTGAAACATGTTCGGATTGATCCGCCACTGTCGCCGATAGGGAGTTGGCAATTGGGGCGAGGAGAATCAGAAGTAATTGAGTATGCTCGGTTGCAACGGCATTGTGCAGTCCTGATGGATGATCGGGTCGCAAGGCGAGCCGCCTTTGCCATAGGCATCAAAGCTTATGGCACGCTGAGTATAATTGCAAGAGCAGCGA
>JAHIKR010000386.1 GCA_018897415.1 Pseudomonadota bacterium | reverse complement strand
TTTGTTTACTCGACCGGGCTTGCTGAGGATTTCCATAGGGACAGATATTTTGCCGATATCATGAATATTTCCAGCCACACGGATTCCCTCGATCTGCTCCTCGGGAAGATTCATCTCCCTGGCCATGGCACAGGCAAGCTGAGAAACACGCTTTTGATGGCTATCCCTGTATGGATCCCTCATTTCGAATACCTCCGCCAAGATATTGAGAAATATGGGAGACATTCTATGATTTTTTTTGATAATTGGGTGCGAAACTTGAGTGATTTATCCGCTATGAGAAGAGAGTTTTTGCAATTTAGATCTATATTCATTTGATAAAAACAATAAGCAAGACCAAAGCATAAATAGCTACCATAAGTATTAATATCCATGAAGGATATTTTGTTTCGAATAATACTTCTTCCCATACTGTTTTTTTTGTCTCATTTACCATTTTTCCTCTCTCTCTAATTAACTATATCGTAAATTTCGTGTGCAATTACTTAAAAATACCGTAACTATTCAGGTTGTCTGGTTCACGGTTCACGGTTCACGGTTAGCTACTTTTGCGCTTTTCATATCGGAATCGAAACCTTCCGCAATATTATGCATCGATGATCCGGCAGCATCTTGTATCTGACCCTTCAGCCCGTAGTCCTTCGCAAATTCCGGCTTCTTTGCCAGACGGTACACTTTTCGAGCCAATTCACGTGCCAGTTGCCATGCCCCTGCCCGCTCGCCGAGCTTGCGAGGCAGACGGGTCAATATCTTCAAACCGTTCAATCTTCATCGCTCTCTAACCTTGAACCTTGAACCATTGAACCGTGAACCTGAGCAGTTACAAAATACCATATAATAATATAATTAATACTGCAAGCATCCAAAAATAAAACAATTGCAATATAACTTTTTGATTTTCTTAACTATATCTTTAACCTGTCTGCTATTTCTTTAAAATTTAATTTTATAAATAACTTCATAAATAACTTGATTTTAATTTAAAACAGGTTATCATTGCGTGAATCAATAAAGGCGTGTCTTAACTTGCGTGCCGGTTTCGTTCTGAGGGAAAGCTCCATTTGTCAAAAAGTGGCCGCCTGAAGTTTGGAACCATGAGAATTTTTTTGAAAGGAGGGGGGAAGGCCACTATGGCTAATGGTATCGTTAAATGGTTCAGCGAGAAAAAAGGGTTTGGCTTTATTGCACAGGAAGCTGGTGAGGATGTATTTGTCCATTACACAGGAATCGTTTCAAGAGGTTTTAAATCTCTTAAAGAGGGCGACCGTGTTACCTTCGACATAGAAGAAGGGGAAAAAGGGCCTGCAGCGGTAAATGTCACTATAGTTTAGTTTAACTGTTTTTTAAAAAAGGCATTATATCGAATTTAGATATAATGCCTTTTTTTTGTTTTATTGCGAAGAATAAAAGTTATACCATTCATTCTCAAATTCATCTCTCTTATTCTGGTAACTTGTAAACTTGTCTATGAATTCTTTCATTTTTTGCTTATGCACCCTGGCTGCCATTTTTGTTTTCAACTTCTGCCCATTCTCCACGAGTTCAGCAAGCTCTTTCTCAAGCTGACTACGTTCCAAGTATAAAGTTGCCTTTTCTGAATTCAGTTTTTCAAGCTCAGGCAAGTCTTCTACAAAAGAATAATAATTAATCCAGTCGGTTTCAAAGTCACTTCTTTTCTTCTCGTATGCAGCATACTTTTCATTGAATTCTTTCATTTTATGGTTATGTGCCCTGACTGCAATTTTTGTCCTCAATTTTAGCTCTTTTTCTACGAGTTCAGATAGCTCTTTCTCGAGCTGATTTCGTTCCATATATAAAGCTGCCTTCCTTGAATTTAAAGATTCAAGCAAGCTCGGATCCTTAACATCTTTGAAAGGTGTTTCAGGCTTGCCATTCTTCGAAGATTCAGTGGCCTCAGCAGGCCTTCTAAAGGGCTTTTGTTCCAGCGTGGTGGGACTTCTGATCTCCTGGTATGTTCTTATATTATCCTGTTGCTCTTCCGGGATATCTGCCAGATTATCAGCAAAGTGTATAACACCGTTTTTGTCCCGGTAGCTGTAAAAATCAGCCCAGCACAAACAAGGGAAAAATATGAAAGAAACAAAAATTATGCAGACAAGAACTCGCAAATCATATATGCGCATTCTATTAACGGCATCAGATTGAGAAATAAAATAAGCACTCAAGTTTCGCACCCCCTCTATGCAACAAAAGCTTTAAAGGGCAGGGTATTGGATAGTTTTTTTAAAAGAGCAAAATAATATGATCGATATTCTAAACCACTATACCTTGGGATTTGACCAGGATAGGCACATAGAAGGTTTTTCACCATGGATAAAATGCCGTGCATGTCTCGCTCCTTACAAACTGAGTGTGTATGGTGCCGTTGCCAAAGCCATAGTGAACATATTTTGCTTTTTAAAAAAACTATCCAATACCCTGCCCTTTAAAGCTTTTGTTGCATAGAGGGGGTGCGAAACTTGAGTGCTTATTTTATTTCTCAATGTGATGCCGT
>JAHIKR010000385.1 GCA_018897415.1 Pseudomonadota bacterium | reverse complement strand
GATGCCAGAACATGAGGTCTATTTTTACATTATTGTTTTCTCCCTGCATTACCATCTGGTCTGAAGGTATGACCATGCCGAAATGAGCTGAAACAGGACTGGCGATCATGATAATAAATAATACAAACACAAAGTAATTTAAAAAATATTTGTTCATAACATTACCCTCCAATCTGCAAAAAAAAACCACCAAGGCAAAGTATCTTCATGATACGCAAACCTTCGTGGTTTTTATTTTTTTAAATTAAATTTATTGAAATATTTTTTACAAGCAGGCTTCAGCCAGCAATTTTTAATGGTTAATATCTTGAAATAATATTAGTGTCAACATTAAATTTTGAGCACGGACATTAGGTTGTCTTTGGAAACATTATGCTGTTATCGGAAATCACTGCTATACACGTAACAAATTGAAACGCCTTAAAAATTGTGATATGCAAATACAATCTACAAGAAAATTGTTTGATTCTTAAGTGACACCCATGGCAAGCTGTATCTGAACTTCAAAACGTCTGGCGAGATAGCCTTCAATGGGGTTATCCGGTTTTTTGTTTAATATCCAAATTGTTGAAATATACAGTTAGAAAATTTGTTTTTTGCTAATTTTTATTCAACAATCATGAGATCTGTGGGAATAGTTCAGAAACTAAATAATAACTGGTTCGGTGTCATTTATAAACAAATCTCACTTAATTTTTAGCAAAGCAACTGTAACAAAAATATTGACACTGTAACAAAAAATGATACAATATCAAAAATGATTAAAAGCTTTAAGCACAAGGGACTCGCTGAACTGTTCGAGCGGGGCCGTTCCCGTCGTGTAAGACATGATTTACAATCACGTTCCCTACGACGTTTGGAAGCTTTGGAGCAAGCAGAGTCATTGACGGATTTAAACGTACCTGGATTCAATTTCCACGGCCTGCAGGGAATACCTAAACGTTATAGTATCCATGTTAACGGCCCATGGTGTATCACCTTTGAGTGGGAAGAGGGTGAGGCACTAAGGGTCGATCTTGAACAATATCACTGAGGTGAAGTCATGGGAGAGTATTTTGTTAATCGTCCTTTAAAACGTCCACCGGTTCATCCCGGTGAGATTTTGCGTGAAGACGTGCTTCCAACCCTTGGTCTGTCAGTAAGCGAAGCTGCAAGACGTCTCGGTATTTCTCGACAGCAGTTACACCGCGTTTTAGCCTGTACTCATCCAATTACAACGGATATGGCGCTTAGGATTGGCAAGTTTGCCGGCAATGGGCCAGGTCTCTGGTTGCGCATGCAGCAAGCATATGATTTGTGGTATGCTGAGCATAGGATGAAGGACGAACTATCTAAGATTGAAACAGTTGCATTATCTGGATCCAGCGCCCAACACATATGAGCATTTCCGAGTCAACAGGCAATAAAAAGTTAATGGGATAAAGCTAAGTTTTTCCTTTAAGTGGGTTATCCGGTTTTCTGCTTAATATCCAAATTGTTGAACCGCAAAAGCGAGCACATTCCCCGCAGCTTGCTGCGGGGTTAGCGAGCGCATCCAAAAATGGCAAACTTCCTTACGGTCGAAGATTCCCCGCAGCTTGCTGCAGGGAGTTTCAAATATACAGTTAGAAAAATTGTTTTTTTGCTAATTCTTGGTCAATAATCATGAAATCTGTGGGAATAGTCAGAAACTATATAATAACTGGTTGGGGCTGATCAGTAGTGGTAGCGCAACTGGGCGATATGAATTGCATTTTCAGATACTTTATAAACGAACCTGTGTTCATCAGTGATTCGTCGGGACCAGTAGCCGGAAAGAGCATGTTTAAGTGGTTCAAGTTTTCCAATACCCTCAAATGGATTTCGTTTCGTTTCGTTGATCAGGGTATTGATACGACGAAGAACCTTTTTATCGGTTTTCTGCCAAAAGAGATAATCATCCCAAGAGTGGTCAGAAAAGATGAGCTTCACTCTGAGACCTTTGCATAACTGCCATTTTCCCGTGATGCAGTGTCAGGCTTCAAACTTTAATCCTCAAAATACCCAATGTATTCCTCCGGTTAAAGTTTTCGCCTTCCTTGCCTGACAAAAAAATGTCGCGTTATGCAAAGG
>JAHIKR010000384.1 GCA_018897415.1 Pseudomonadota bacterium | reverse complement strand
GAAATAATGAGCCGTGATTGTGATGGATTTATTCAAAAACCATTTAATATGATACAGCTTTCTAAGATGCTCAGAAAGATACTTGATAAATAAGTAGCCGTTCACGGCTTGAAACTTGAAATTGGAAAGTAGAAATTAGGGAGAGATTAAATTAGAAATTGGGAAGAACAGTACAAAAGCATGAAGGCCAAATTTCCAATTTCAACGTTCCGTGAACGGTTACATAAATAATAACTTCAGTTTTCAAACTTCAGGTTTCTTCCTTGCTTTTTTTCAGGTTTTCAATTATTAAGCTGATTTCTGTTTGTAACTCAGAACCTGTGCCTGGGTGGCGGAATTGGTAGACGCAAGGGACTTAAAATCCCTCGGAGCATAGTCTCTGTACGAGTTCAAGTCTCGTCCCGGGCACCAATAACAGGCACTTAGCTTATTTTAAGCCGAATGCCTTTGTTTTTTTGTCAACTTTCCGCATATGTCGTTTTATCCGTTTTTTCACTCCTTTCCTGACCTTGCGGTACCCTGACCTCTAAATTATTTTATGATTTGTTCATGAGAACTTCGGGATAATTATATGCTCATATTATTGTAAGTGCAAGAATATCAAATGGTTTTTTATTGACCATATCTGTTTTCTTTGCTACTTAACCTTAAAAATTTTATCATTTATTTATTGTTGCAATTAGCTTATGTTTGTATACTTACTGAGACCTTTGAAAAATGCTCAATTTTGTTCAAGTTCAAGGAAGGCGAAAATTTTAAATGTAGGAATACATTGAGTATTTCGAGGCTTAAAATTTGAGTCTGACGCTGGCACGAAGTGAAGCTTTAGCGCTATTTGGGCAAAAGGGGGCGTTTTGCAAAGGTCTCTTACTACGCCTGTATGGTTGATACAGTAGTGATAGAGGTCTGTACAAATTTAGGAGGAGGGAATGAGAAAAAATTATCAGAAAAAGTCTTTTGGAACCTGCGGGAAAATATTGCTGGTAAGTTTTGCAATATTGTTCATGGCTGCTGCTGTGCAGGCAGAATCATATCAAACGCTTTATCCCTGTCTTATCAATCTTTCAGGATGGACAGGCGGGGAGCCGACTGGTATGAATATGAATATGTCAGGCATGGTTATGGTTAATGCTACACGTGTCTACAGCAAAGGAAATAAAGAACTGACAGTCATGATTATGAAGGGCAGTCAGGCTTTTGGAATGGGCGGCATGCAGGGCTCAGGAATGCATATGGATTCCCCGGAAGCTAATATGAATATTCAGACCATAAACGGCTTTCAGGTACAGACTGTCTATGACAAAGAAGAAAGTTCGGGGGCTGTTACTGTTTTTTTGACACATGAAGAGGCCGGGGGCGCTTTTTTCACTCTGTCATATGCAGGAATCTCAGAGAGTGAAGCTATTGGGCTGGCTAAAAAATTTGACTGGGAAAGAATAAAGAACAAAGTGGAATCAGTTAAATAACGCCCGAACGAAAACTATATAGAAGCATCATAAGAAACAAAAGGACAGGGTGATGAAGATTGATAAGTGGTTTTTGAAAAAGCTTCTGCAAGCTAAAGACATCAATTACAAATTAACTATGATATTTGGTTTCTTTGTTCTATTTCCTATATTGGGCTTTATATTCTTTGGCGTCAAATATAACGTACTGGATGACGAATTTGTTCCACTGTTCTTTATTGGTGTTCTAGTCTTTTCATTGTTCGGATTTTCGGTATTCAGAAGCCTTTTTGCCGAAATCAGTAATATATCTAAAGACATTTCATTAAAAGATATTGACGGAATAACCGATAAAAAACTTCAAACTGATACGGATGAGTTGCATAAAATTGTCCTGTCTTTTAAAGCAGTTGAGAATCAATTCTTTAATACTTCCAGCCAGCTTCAAAAAAGGTCTTCCGAGCTCTCAGCATTAAAAGAACTTTCAGAGCTTTATTACGTTACCGTCGATCCTGCGGAAATTTTGTATGTTATGCTTGAGCGTTCTCTTATATTAACAAACTCAGACATCGGATCAGTCATGATAATGGACAGGAAGCAAAGTTCATTTATCGTAAAGGCGAGTATTGGAGCCGGAGATTTTGTAAAGATAGATGATAGAATAGATTTTGAAACCAGCATAGCCAAGTATGCAGTCATAAATAAGTCACCTATTGTGGTCGAGGATATTGAAAAGGATACCCGGTTCGGAAGAGCAAACCGTCCTCAATATGGTTCAAAATCTTTTGTTTGTATGCCAATCAAGACAAGCATAGACATTGTGGGAGTACTTACAATTTCCCGAAAGAAAGATGATAAGATTTTTACACAAGAAGATGTTGATGCCCTGACACCCCTATTGAGCAGTGCGGCTTTTACGTATGAGAACCTGCGTCTTATGGGAGAAAACGAGCGAAGGGGTCTGTCTCTGAAAGCTATTGAGAAAATTTTTAAGGTTATAAACTCAAGTTTTAGGAACAGTGAACTATTTCACGCTGTTTTGAATGAAATTCAATCCATAGTTCCCTTTGATATTGCCGTTGTGATGATAAAAGCTGAAATTACTTCTGATTATATAACGGTTTTTGATTTACTGGCCAATGAGCCTACGAGCATAATAAAAGGATCTCAATATCTCTGCCAGCAAGGCAGCGTTATAGATAATGCCCTGAAACAGGATACCGTCATGATTGTGGAAGATACCTCTGTGCTTTCCAGCGAGGTTGAAAAAGACCTCTTTTTAGATCAAGGTAGCAGGTCATGTATTCTTGCTCCATTGAAAATGAACGGGGTCATTAATGGAATACTGGCGCTATATGCAAAGGAGCCCGATACTTTTTATGATACTCAGGATCTCATAGAGTGGATGGCAAGTGCGCTTTCTATTGCCATAGAGCGCAACAGGTTGTCTGAATCCGTTGTTAAACGCAATAAAGAACTGGATTCGATCAAACAAATTGGAAACGTCCTTGCTTCATCGACTTTTGATGTGAATAAGGTTCTTAAGTATACAATGGACATGATTCAAGTGATAATGAACGTGGAAGCAGGTTCTCTGTACCTTGTTAATAATAATGAACTCGAGTTCACGGTTGGATTTAATATAAAAGTAGAACCTATTAAAAAGTTTCAGCTTAAGGTCGGCCAAGGAATTGCGGGTTATACTGCGGCACGGGGAGAATCTATCATTATAAATGATGCGCAGAAGTCGCCGCACTTTGATCCTAAAATAGATGAAACTACAGGCTTTAAGACATTGTCAGCATTGTGTGTGCCGATGATTTCTAAGGGGAAAGTCATTGGAATTCTCGAGGTCCTCAACAAGATAAAAGGTGATTTTAGCGCCAATGATGAAGACCTGTTAAAGTCGATAGCATCATCGGTAAGTATTGCCATTGAAAATGCCCGTCTTTACAGAGAAACCGTCTCATTGGCCGAACATGAACGCGGTATCAGGAGCATGTTTCAGAAATTTGTCCCCAAGGAGATAGTTGATAAGATTATCTACGGTACGGAAACAGGAAAGGAAATGGTTGAAGAGTTAAAGACAATTACCCTGCTCAATATTGATATAAGAGGGTTTTCAGGACTTGTCAGGAAAATCGGACCTCATAAAATGGTGACTCTGCTTAATCATTTTTTTTCGGTAATGGGTGGTATTGTTTTCAAACATAAGGGGATTGTAGATAAATACTTAGGTGACGGGTTGCTGGCGCTTTTTGGAGTGCCGGTTTCAAGCACAAGGGATGCAGATAATGCTGTGTCAGCAGCACTCGAAATGAAGAAGTCAATCTCTACTGTAAGTGATTATTTTGTCAAGGAGTTGGGTTTTGCTGTAAGCATAGGTATCAGTGTTCATACCGGAGAGGTAGTTGTAGGCAACTTCGGTTTTGAGAGGAAAATGGATTACACTGTGATAGGTGATCCGGTGAATGATGTTTTCAGGTTGCAAACCCTTACCAAATCCTTTTCGAATGGCATTTTAATCAGCGAAAATGCTTGCCGTTCAGCCCGGTCCCGCCTGGAATTGCGTGATATCGAAGCCACTCTCGGGGAGTTGAAAATATATGAACTTATTGATCTTAAAAAGGGATAATCCGAATTCTTCGTAACGGTTTAGCTTTTTAGAAATATATTCGCTTCAGGTATAATACATTAAAACCATGAAAAACTCTCGCATAACATATCATAAAGAAAGAACTCGCCGTAAATTTAAAGATATTGTTGTAGTTAAGCGAAATATTATAGAAAAATACATAATCCTGATAGGTTCTTTCTTAATGATATCTAATGCGTTCAAACAGTTTCCTGATTTTAATGTATCACACCTGAAGCTCACACCATCAGCCGATTTGTTTCATAAGGCTAAAGTGTTACAAACTTTTTTGCTATGAAATAACTGTGTTATTAGAGGACGGAAAATGAAACTTAAAAATTGGATAAAGGAGAAATCCTTAAAAGATAGGGACCTACATTATAAACTTACTATAATATTTGGCCTCTTCTTTCTCTTCCCTATACTGGGATTTGTTATATTCGGAATCAGATATGAGTTAATGAATGACGAATATATTTTGCTGTTTTTTCTGGGCGTTCTTATTTTTTCATTTTTAGGATATACTATGTTAAAAAAGTTATTTGATCAGATAACATATATATCCAGGGATATTTCTCATAAAAGTATTGAACAACTTGGAGGAGAGTTCCAGACCGGTACGGATGAAATACTCAATATTGTCCAGTCTTTTAGTGCTATCGAGAACCAATTCAGCAAGACTTTCAAGCAGCTTCAAAAGAAGTCTTCTGAAATATCAATACTTAAGGAGCTTTCAGAGCTTTGCTATGTTACATTTGATCCAACTGAAATTCTTTATGTCACTCTTGAGCGTTCCCTTGCATTAACTAATTCAGACATAGGTTCTGTCATGATTTTAGAGCAAGACCGCAACTCGTTTATTGTAAAGGCGACCATTGGAGCCGGGGAATACATCAAGATAGATGACAAGGTGGATTTTAAAACAAGCATAGCCAAGTATGCTGTAATCAATAAATCGCCTATTGTGGTTGAAGACATAGAAAAGGATACCCGGTTCGGAAGAGCGAACCGTCCTCAATATGCCTCGAAATCCTTTGTTTGCATGCCGATCAAGACCAGCAAAGATATTGTTGGAGTGCTTACAATTTCGCGTAAAAATGAGGATAAAATTTATTCACAGGACGACGTGGAAATTCTAACGCCCCTTTTGAGTAATGCTGCTTTTACATATGAGAACATCCGTCTTTTGAAGGATAATGAAAAGGGAGAGAGCCTCCTGAAGGTCGTTGAGAAAATCTATAATGTGATAAACTCAAGTTTCAGGAATAGCGAACTTTTACATGCCATTATAAATGAAATTCAAGTCTTCGTTCCGTTTAGTATAGCCATGGTGATAACCAGAGTTGAAAACATTTCCGATCAGATAAAAATTATTGATTTGCTGGCTAATGAGCCAACAGATATTTCCCAAAAAGCCTTTTATCAATACCAGCAGGGCAGCATCATAGATAAGGTTATAAAACAGGGGAGTACACTTATTATAGATGATACCAGCGTGCTTTCCAGTGAGGTTGATAAAAAACTCTTTGTGAGTCAGGGGTGCAAGTCATGCATTCTTGCTCCATTGAAGCTAAGCGGGGTTATAAATGGATTGTTTGTGTTAACTGCACAGGAGCCAGACATATTTTACTCTGAACGGGAGTTAATAGAATGGATGGCAAATGCACTTTCTATTGCCATAGAGCGCAACAGGTTATCTGAATCCGTTGTTAAACGCAATAAAGAACTGGATTCGATCAGACAAATTGGAAGTGCCCTTGCTTCATCAACTTTTGATATGAATAAGGTTCTTAAGTATACGATGGATATGATTCGAGTGATAATGAACGTTGAAGCAGGCTCGCTGTATCTTGTAAAAGAAAATGAGCTTGAGTTTTCTGTTGCGTTTAATATTAAACTAGAATCTTTGAAAAATCTGCGGCTTAAAATGGGTCAGGGAATCGCTGGTTATGTAGCGGCTAGAGGAGAATCTATCATTGTAAACGATATTAGTAAGTCGCCGCATTTTGATCCTAAAATAGATGAAGCTACAGGCTTTGAGACATTTTCAGCATTGTGTGTGCCGATGATTTCTCAGGGAAAGGTGATTGGAGTTCTTGAGGTGCTCAATAAAATAAATGGCGATTTTGGCCCCAACGATGAAGACCTCCTGCAGTCAATAGCATCGTCGGTAAGTATTGCCATTGAAAATGCCCGCCTTTACAAGGAAACAGTTTCAATGGCCGAACATGAGCGTGGTATAAGGAGTGTGTTTCAGAAATTTGTACCCAAGGAGATTGTAGATAAGATCATCCTGGGTTCGGAAACAGAAAAGGAAATGCTTGAGGAAGTAAAGACTCTTACCCTGCTGAATATTGATATCAGGAAATTTTCAGAACTTTCAAGAAAAATCGGCTCCCAGAAAACAGTTCCTCTGCTTAATTATTTCTTTTCTGTTATGGGGGGTATAGTGTTCAAAAATCATGGTATTGTGGACAAGTACCTGGGTGATGGACTGCTGGCACTTTTTGGAGCGCCTGTTTCAAGCACAATGGATGCGGATAATGCTGCGCGGGCGGCGCTTGAAATGAAGAAGTCAGTTGCAACTGTCAATGATTATTTTGCCAAGGAATTTGATGCTTCCATAAGCATAGGCATAAGTATTCATACAGGCGAAGTTGTTGTAGGCGGCTTTGGCTTTGACATGAAAATGGATTATACGGTTATTGGCGATCCTGTGAATGATGTATTTAAGCTTCAGGCTCTTACCAAATCAATCCCAAACAGTATTTTAATCAGTGAAAAAACCTGCCATTCAGCGCGGTTTCACTTGGAACTGCGCGATGTTGATGCCACTCTTGGGGACCTGAAAATTTACGAACTATTGGGCTATAAAAAGGATTAGCTGAGAGATGAAGTTCTGTGGAACAATTTCAATGTTCCGTAAACGCTTACTAAAACTGATCGTTGTTCTTATGTTTGTTGCTTTGACTTCCTTACCAGCCGGGGCAAGGCAAGCAACTGACCAGTTAGGGCGGAAGGTTGTTCTCTCTGATGACCCTCAGAGAGTTGTTTCCCTGGCGCCGAGTATTACTGAAATTATTTTTGCTTTGGGGCAGGAACACCGCCTGAAAGGGGTGACCCGTTATAGCGACTTTCCTCCAGAAGCAGTTAATCTTCCAAGGGTCGGTTCTTATGTTCAACTTGATCTTGAAAGAATTGTGGCTTTAAAACCAGAGCTATGCATCGCCATAAAAGATGGCAATCCAAGGGAAATAGTTGAGCGGCTGGAGTCACTGGGGATTCCGGTCTATGCAGTTGATCCAAGGAATCTGGAAGCAGTAATGGAAACAATTCTTGAAATAGGCAAGTTGCTGGATGCCTCTGAAGCAGCAAAAGCTCTGGTTGCTGATATGCAGTACAGGATTCAGCAGGTAAGATTTAGAGCAGCAAAGGCTTCTCACCGACCGAGGGTTTTTTACCAGGTTGGAATTTTTCCGATAGTTTCCGTGGGGACGAATACATTTATTCATGAGCTTATAGTGTCTGCAGGAGGAGATAATCTTACTGAAGGCCCTATTCCCTATCCTCGGTTTAGCCGGGAGCAAGTGCTGGTTCTATCTCCGGAAGTATTAATTATCTCTTCCATGGCAAGAGGCGAGGTCTTCGAACGCGTTAAGACTGAGTGGAGCCGATGGTCTGAATTGCCCGCTATAAAAAACCAGCGTATTTTCCTCGTGGATTCCAGCCTTTTTGACCGTCCTACTCCCCGTCTGGTGGACGGCCTTGAACTGCTTGGGCGGCTGATTCATCCTGAATTACTTGAGGAATAGCATTGATTTCTAATAAACCGTTTCTTTTGAAACGTCTTTTTGCAATTTCTTTCCTAATGATACTTATTCTTATCTTGACTATGTTTCTGGGGATTTCAATTGGTTCCACCGGAAACGAGCTAAAGACTATTTTTCATTTACTGTCAGGGAAAGAGGCTGCAGATCCAATGAGGGAGGCCATAGTCTGGGAAATCCGCTTTCCCCGCGTGCTTCTGGCAGCTCTGGTTGGAGCAACTCTTTCTCTTGGGGGACTTGTTTTCCAGGTTTTACTTCGCAATCCTCTGGCCGAGCCTTACATCCTGGGAATTTCCGGTGGTTCGGCAGTGGGCGCCATAATCGGCATCCTGATGGGTTTGTCCCGCTTCCCTGGCGTTGCATTTACTGCATTTGCCGGAAGCGTTGCCACGCTCTTGCTTATTATTCTGATGTCTTCGGGTCAATCAATTCTTAAAAAGGATTCACTCCTTTTATCAGGAGTTATGATAAATGCTTTTTGCTCAGCGATAATTATGTTTCTTGTTTCCATGACTCAGGACGCAAGGCTTCACAATATTATTTTCTGGCTCATGGGCGATCTTTCCATGTCTGATATCAGGCAGGTAGTCATACTTGCCGCAACACTTCTTCCCTGTTTTTTGATTCTTTTTCTGCTTTCTCATTCTATGAATTTGCTGCTTATGGGTAAGGAAATTGCCCAGACAATGGGAGTAAATATAAAGTACGTGACAATGATTCTTCTTGTAGTCACTTCATTTATGGTTAGCGCTACTGTAAGCCATTGCGGACTTCTTGGGTTTGTCGGGCTGGTAATTCCTCACATGCTGCGTCTTACGTTTGGCCCCGATAACCGTGTGCTTGTTCCGTCATGCGTGCTGGGTGGAGGGGCATATATGATTTTATGTGATTTGCTGGCAAGGGTTCTTCCGGAATATGGCGAGATTCCGGTGGGTGTAATTACCGCTATGATTGGAGCACCTCTTTTTATTTTTCTGTTGAAAAGATCCAGACAATGAATATGGCAGTAGATATAAATAAAATCAGCCATTATTACGGGGACAGCCCTGTTTTAAAGAATCTTTCCTTCAGTGTCAGTAAGGGTGATTTTTTCATAATAATCGGCCCCAATGGGTCAGGTAAGACCACTTTGATGAATGCGGTTTCGGGAATTTTGAAACCATTAGAAGGCAGTATTGAGATTTTTGGTCGTTCCTTGCAGGATTACAGCAGGAAGGATCTGGCAAAGACAATTGCCTTTGTTCCACAGATGTTTCCATTTGATTTTCCTTTTTCCGTAACTGAAATGGTTCTTATGGGGCGTTCGCCTCATCTGGGAATGCTTGGGATCGAAAAGGAAAAGGATATTAAACTTGCAAAACAGGCTATGAATTTTACCGAAGTTAAGCATCTTGAGCATCGAAAGCTGAACCAGTTGAGCGGTGGTGAAAGGCAGCGGGTTTTTATTGCAAAAGCCATCTGTCAGGAACCGCAACTCATTCTTCTGGATGAGCCTACTGCATCTCTGGACCTTGCCCATCAGGTAAAGATAATGGATTTAATGGACAGGTTGAAACGGGAAAAAGGAATTACTGTTATTATGGTTTCTCATGATTTGAATCTTGCTGCAATGTACGGAGACCGTGTGCTATTGCTTAACAACGGACAGGCGGTTAGCCTGGGTCTGCCGCATGAAGTGCTTACCTTGCACAGACTGGAGGCAACTTACGGATGCAGGTTATTGGTTGATGAGAGTCCTCTGGGTAAATTTCCGCGGGTAACGCTTGTACCTCAAAAATATGTGGAGGCAGGTGTCAGGGATCAGGTGTCAGGGGGCAGGAAGGACTGAAAAAAATGAACATCGAACATCGAACGTCCAACATCGAATGTTGAATAAGGTATTCTGCCAATTTATAAACTGGCGGAGCGGAGCGACATCATTATTCGATGTTGGACGTTCAATGTTCGATGTTGGACGTTCATCTTTTAAGATGTTCATCTTTCAAAACAACTCCGTATAGCATAAATGCAACCTGTGAACGTTTACAAAATAACTTAGCGTTTATGGGATAAAGGGGGGTAATTTCATTCGAGAAAAAGATATGGATAAAGCCACCTGTATAGCTGTTTTTGGAACAGGTTCTGAGGTCGGTAAAAGCATTGTTGCAACTGCTCTTTGCAGATATTTTGCGAACAGAGGGATAAATGTTGCTCCATTCAAGTCCCAGAACATGTCTAATAATTCAGGAATAACCGCTGAAGGCCTTGAGATGGGTCGTGCGCAAATTGTACAGGCAGAAGCTGCCAGAATTCCTCCTCATGTTGATATGAATCCTGTACTTTTAAAACCTACCAGTGATGTTGGTTCGCAGATTGTACTTCTGGGCGAAGTCCTTGAAAACAGTACGGCTCTTGAATACCATACTAAGAAAGAGCACCTGTTTTCAATGTCCTGTTCTGCTCTTAACCGTCTGCGCAGAAAATATGACCTGATCATTATGGAAGGCGCTGGTTCATGTGCCGAGGTTAACCTTATGCAGCACGATATAGTTAATTTCCGGATGGCAGAGTATGCAGGGGCAAATGTAATCCTGGTGGCAGACATCCACAGGGGCGGGGTATTTGCCCAGATAGTGGGAACGATAGAATGTTTGTCGGACAAACTGCGGAATCAGATAAAAGGATTTATTATAAACCGGTTCAGGGGAGATATATCTCTTTTTAAAGAAGGAATAAAATGGTTAGAGAAGAAGACTGAAAAAAAGGTTTTCGGTGTATTGCCCTGGTATAATCATATAAATATAGAGGCTGAAGATTCGGTTGTAATTGAAAACCCCAGGGTGTTTTCTAAGAAAAAATGCGATACTCCGGCTATAGCTGTTATACGAATACCTCATATTTCTAATTTTACAGATTTTGATCCTATCTCATGCCTGAAGGGAATTGATTTATATTTTGTTGAAAAACCTCAGGACTTGGCACCTTTTAAGGCTGTTATTCTGCCTGGATCAAAAAATACACGCTCAGATCTTAAATGGATGAATAAGCGAGGATGGTCGAAAAGACTTAAAGAGTTTGCAGGGCAGGGCGGTCATATTCTTGGAATATGCGGAGGCTACCAGATGTTAGGACATTATGTGCATGATCCCAATGGCCTCGAAGGCATTCCAGGAAAGCAGAAGGGCCTTTCACTTCTGCCGGTTGAAACTGTTTTAAAAGCTCCCAAGACTACGACTTTGACCAGATTTTCCTGGCAGAATGTTGCAGGGACTGGATATGAAATCCACATGGGGCATACAAAAAGGCTCAAAGGAGAGCCTATGTTTAATATCCTTGCTCAGAACAATATGGCGTGCAAAAAAGAAGACGGTTGTATTGCCTGTAAGTCGAGAATTATGGGCACATATTTGCACGGTCTTTTTGATACGCCGGGAATAACGAGGTTGTGGCTTAACAGTATTGGACTAAGCGGTATTAAGGTTTCAAAAAGTCATGGATTTATTGCAAGAGATAAACAATATGATCTTCTGGCCGATCACTTTGAGAAATACATTGATACCGATTTGATATTGAAGATTGAAGATTGAAGATTAAATGTCGAATGTCGAATTATGAAGTTTAATAAGGTTTTCCATCAATTTTCAATTGACAATCTTCAATCTTCAATTGTCAGGGACAAGCGTATGAAAGAGATAGTATTGGTAATTGGTGGATGCAGGAGCGGTAAAAGCAGATATGCCATAGAAGTGGCGAAACAGATTCCAGGAGACAGAAGGATTTTTATTGCGACCTGTGTTCCAAAAGATAAAGAAATGGAAGAGCGTGTTGCGCGCCATAAAGAAGAAAGAGAAAAGAGTTGGTCAACTATAGAAGTCCCAACCCGTTTGCCTGAAGCAATAATTGAATACAGCACAAAAAGTGATTTAATACTTGTAGACTGCCTTACGCTCTGGATCAGTAATCTTATTCTGGAGAATAGCAACATAGATATGTCTAAACCAATCATGTGCCTTACAGATTCACTTGAAAAGGCTCAGTGCCCGGTTATCATGGTGTCAAATGAAGTCGGCACAGGTATAGTCCCGGAAAACAGGCTTGCCAGACTTTTCAGAGATGCTGTGGGTTTTGCCAACCAAAGTATCGCAGAAAGCTCTGACAGGGTAATCTGGATGGTGGCAGGCATTCCTGTGCCGCTTAAGCTAAGAGCTGAGAGCTAAGAGCTAAGAGCTCGTCCGAAGGGCGGTAATTTAATCAATTTATGAAAAACTTTATCTCAGCCATACAATTTTTGACAATACTGCCAGCAGGTAAGTCAAGAATTTTTGATCCTGATAGGATGGTTCAGTATTTCCCTATTGTTGGACTCTTATTGGGATTTATGGTTTCTGCCTTTGACAGACTTATTTCAAGATTCTGGTCTGAACCTGTTGTGGCGATTCTTGATGTGATTTTTCTGGTTTTATTAACCGGCGCCTTTCATCTGGATGGGCTGGGTGATACAGCGGACGGCCTCTTGGGGCACAGAACCAAGGAAAGTGCGCTTGCCATCATGAAAGACAGTAGAATCGGTGTAATGGGTCTTGCTGCCATTATTTGCGGATTGTCCCTTAAATGGGGAGGGATATTGGGATTAGATGCCCATAGGGATTTATTACTTGTAATTATACCGGCCTATGCAAGGGGTGGTATTTTGTTCGGCATAAAATTTCTGAAGTACGGAAGGCCTGAGGGCGGCACAGGCCATGCTTTTTTCGGCAAGCCCTTGAAAGTTTCAGGATTTTGGGGACTGGCCATTCCCATAGCAATTTCATTTTTTATGGGCTGGAGAGGAATATGGCTTAACTTTATTTTTATCTTAATGACGGCTGTAATTCTCATGTATTATAATAAGCGAGTTGGGTGTATTACTGGAGATATGCTGGGGGCTATGACAGAGGTATTAGAATCAGCGTTATTTTTGATGGTTTCAGTGGGGTTGTGAGATGATTATCGGTCATGGTGGTAATATTTATCAAATAGCATCTAAGCTTGGATGTGCTCCTTCTGAAATAATTGATATGAGCAGTAATTTAAATCCCCTTGATATTATTCCAGGGCTTATAAGTTTTCTTCAAGAAAACCTAACAGCAATAACAACTTTGCCTGAAGCCGACTCTGCTGGTGCTGTAACTGCTTTTGCCGATCTTTGTAATGTAGACTCTGAACTCGTTATTGCAGGAAACGGGACTACTCAATTCATATATTCAATACCCATAGCACTTGGAACAAAAAAAGCTCTTATTCTGGGTCCGACTTATGCCGACTATGCTGATGCATGCAAAATGCATAATGTCGTTTACTCTTATTTAATTACAGAGGAGTCAAAGTCATTTAAGCTTGATGTTAATCAGATTGAAGATAACATTACAGAATGCGATACGGTTTTTATTTGCAATCCAAACAACCCCACTGGTGCTTTGATACCTCCATCTGATCTTGAGTTGCTTTGCAGGTCACACCCGGATATATTTTTTATAATAGACGAGTCATATATGCCATTTGTAGAAGCCGGAGAGAAAATTAGCATGATAAGGATAGGGCTTCCGAATGTTATTATATTGAATTCAATGTCAAAAATTTTCAAGATTCCGGGTTTGAGGATTGGATTTTTAATTTCATCAAAAGAGATCATAAAAAGACTTGAGCCTTTTATGCTGCCCTGGAGTGTTAACAGCATTGCTCAGGCTGCTGTGCTTTATCTTATGGAAAAAAAAGATGAAGTTGAAGCTTTCATAAAGAAATCAAGAGATTTTATTGAAATCGAAAGAGAAATTTTCATTTCAAAGTTTGAAAATATTTCCTCTATAAAGCTCTTCCCAAGCACAACGACCTTTATTCTTGCTCGTTTATTTGGAAATTATAAAGCTGAAAATATTTGCTCTTACATGTCGCAATACAAGATACTCATTAGAGATTGCTCAAATTTCAGGGGCCTTTCTGATAATTTTATCAGGATTTCATTAAAAACAAGAGACGTTAATATGATGGCGGCAGATAAGCTTTTAAGTTTTCTTTCCTAATGGGGGTTTTCCAATATCATTTTTATATATAATTTTTGCAGCTTTTATTCTTGATCTAATCTTGGGTGATCCTGAGTCCCTGCCACATCCAGTAAGATGGATGGGGAGATCAATAAGTGCCCTTGAACCTCGCTTCAGAAAGTTTAATGTAAGCCTTAAAACATCTGGGGCTATCCTATCGATATTTCTAATCTTAATGGTATGGTGTTTGACTTCAATATTAATATTATCTGCCCAGCTTATACATCCGGTTTTGAAAACATTTATCGAGATAATTCTTATTTATTATTGTATTTCAATTCGCTCTCTCAGGGATTCTGCAATGGAAGTTTACAAGCTTCTCAATCATGGGGAGCTTGGTGCTGCAAAGAAAAAGCTTGCATTTATTGTTGGAAGGGATGTTGAAAAACTATCAGAAGAAGGTGTTGCACGGGCTGCGGTTGAGACTGTTGCTGAAAATCTTGTGGACGGAGTAATATCTCCGCTTTTTTTTGCGGCGATAGGCGGTGCACCCCTTGCAATGGCCTATAAGATGGTAAACACATTAGATTCCATGATTGGTTATAAGAATGAAAAATACCGGGATTTCGGAAAAGCAGCCGCAAGAATTGACGACATGGCAAATTTTATTCCAGCCCGTTTATCAATACCTGTCATATCTTTAGCAGTACAGATTCTTTCCGGCAGAGGCTGGGGTGCATTTAAAACAGCAATAAAAGAAGGCTCAAAACATACCAGCCCTAATGCGGGATATCCAGAAGCTGCCTTTGCAGGAGGGCTCGGCATTAAGCTTGGCGGTCCTAACTACTATGGCGGGCAGCTTGTTCCCAAGCCTTATATTGGGGAAAGGCTGGGGAATGCAAAGATAGAACATATCAGAAAAGCCTGCGATATTATGATGCTGTCGTCGCTTTTATGGTTAACCGGCCTGTGTGGTTTTTGGGTTTTATTATGTATCCAAGTCTTTTAAAATCATACAAGAATGCATATCCATTTAAGATAGGCACCACATCATATATATATCCCGATCATATTATTCCCAATGTAAAAATGCTGGCTCCTTATCTTGATGAGATCGAACTTCTGTTGTTTGAAAGCAGGTTTGATAGTTTGCCGACAATGCAGCAAATAAAGGAACTGGCCTTACTGGCAGAACAATATGATTTGTCCTATAATGTCCATCTGCCAATTGATATATATATAAGCGATAGCAATGCTTCTGTTAGGAGAAACGCTATAGATACATTAAAAAGGATAATCGACCTTACCTCTTATTTGTCTCCATCTACCCATGCTCTCCATATTTCATATGATAAGGATTCGAAAGATAGGGAAAGTGTGAGCAGATGGCAGGAGCTTGTTTATAAAAGTGTTGATGAACTGCTTGACGATGGGATACAGAGCCAGGCGATTTCGATTGAAACACTATCGTATCCTTTTGAATGGCTTGAAGAAATAATAAAAGACTTTGAACTTTCAGTCTGCATTGACATCGGGCACCTTTTGGTCAATGGATTTGATGTTAAAAAAGTGTTCGATAAACATTCAAGCAATACTTCAATAATACACTTGCATGGCGTTGAAAATAAAAAAGATCATGTTTCTCTAAACAGGCTTTCGTTAGAACAAATGGATCAAATCATTGGGATATTAAAAAGATATTATGGCATTGTGTCTCTGGAGGTTTTTTCTTTTGAAAATTTAAGTGTATCTTTAACATTTCTGGAAAAATACTGGAAAAATCCAGATATCTAAATCATGACAACAGGCTTCTGAATGCTGCTGTCGTTCTTTATGGGAAAAGAGAACAGTCCCCCCAAGAGTCCCTTGAAATTTTTACGATTTCCTGTTAGCTTGCCGGGATAAAAAAGGAGTTTATCTATGCCAAGAACATTCAGACAAGATGTTATTCATCGCTGGAAAGAAAATCCTGTAATTACCTCTGAGGATCTCCCCTTTAAGTGTCATGACATGTATAACGCAGGTTGTATTAAGATTGACGGGGAATATATACTGCTGGTTACTATTGAGAAGCTTGACGGCAGGCCTGCCATTTATATAGCCAGAAGCGAGGACGGGTTATATTTTAAAATAGAAAGAGAACCGTTTATTGCCTCCTCAAAGGATGAAGATTTTAATGAATACGAAGAAATGGGAGTCTTAGACGCCAGAATCACGCCTCTTAATAATGAGTATTATATTATATATCTGGCCATGGGAAGGCATGGGATCGTTTTAGGCCTGGGCAAGACAAAAGATTTTAATGAGTTTGAAAGAATGGAGATTATTTCTCAGCCGGATACCAAAGCCGGCGCTCTTTTTTCCAGAAAGATAAACGGTAGATTCGCGATGTTAGACAGACCGAGCTCCGGAGGAAGTATATGGATTACTTATTCAAATGACCTTTTGACCTGGGGTGAAAGAGAGGTCGTCCTTACGCCGAGGGCCGGCTTTTGGGATCAGGGGCGAATAGGATGCGCGGTTCCGCCCATGGAGACAGAATCAGGATGGCTGCTCTTCTACTATGGAGTGAAACAAACCTCTTCCGGGACGATTACCAAAATAGGGGCCGCCATTCTTGATAAAGAGGATCCTGCCAAAATGATAAACCGGTCCAATATACCGATACTCTCACCAAGGAAATTATATGAACGGATCGGGGATCTTAATAATGTAGTCTTTTCCACCGGTGCGATTCTGGAAGATAATGGTGAAATCAAGCTTTATTATGGAGCAGCGGATAACTGTATATGTCTGGGAACCACAACGCTTTCCGAGGTCATCGATTTTTGTAAGAATAATTTGGAGGAATTTTAAATAATGGTTAGAAAAATAGGAGGAGATTTTTTACATCGTTATGACGAAAATCCCATACTGACTGCTGAGGATATTCCCTTCAGGTGTAATACGGTGTTTAACGGGTCTCCTGTTAAATTTGACGGAGAATACCTTCTCTTGTTCAGAGTAGAAGGGCAACAGGGATATTCATTTTTTGCGCTCGCCAGAAGTAAAAAAGGGTTCTACTATGAGGTCGATGAAAAACCGGTCATGTTGCCCGAGAAGAGCGGTAAATTTGCTAAGTATGAAAAAAGAGGAATCGAGGACCCGCGAATTACGTTTATGGACGGGGTTTATTATATTTTGTTTACAGCTTTCTCAGGTTTTGGGCCGATGATTGAAATTGCCAAAACAGAAGATTTTAAAAAATATGAGCGGATTGCCCTTATTTCTTCGCCGGGCAATAAAGACGGGGTATTATTCCCCGAAAAGATTAAAGGGAAATATGCCAGGCTGGACAGACCTATCGGTAATAATGTCGGTTCTATCTGGATATCTTATTCAGATGACCTTATCCACTGGGGGCATTCCAGGGCGGTCATTTTCCCAAGGCCGGGTTACTGGGATTCTTATCGAATCGGCGCATCCGTGCCTCCTATCAAGACGGACAAGGGGTGGCTGGAGATCTATCATGGTTTAAGAATGACTGCCAGTGGACCGATTTACCATGCCGGGAGTGTCCTGCTGGATTTGGAGGATCCCTCAAAGATTATTGCCAGATGTGACGAACCGATGCTTTCCCCCAGAGAAAATTATGAAAGGATAGGGGATGTCAACAATGTTGTCTTTGCCAGCGGTGCCATTGTCGAAGAGGACAGGACGATAAAG
>JAHIKR010000383.1 GCA_018897415.1 Pseudomonadota bacterium | reverse complement strand
TCAGCGAGATCTTCTTCCTATTGTTGAGGGGAGTACAGTTACCACCAAGTACGGCCCGGTTAAAACAGATCACGTTCTTTTTATAGCGTCAGGAGCTTTTCACACGCTCAAACCTTCTGATATGATACCGGAACTTCAGGGGAGATTTCCCATACGGGTGGAACTTAACTCTCTTGGAAAAGAAGAGTTTGTAAGGATACTGACCGAACCTAAGAACGCTCTGCTTCTTCAGTATATTGAGCTTTTAAAGACCGAAGCTGTTGAGGTTGTCTTTGAGGACAATGCTGTTTCTGAAATAGCGCGAATTGCTGAAGAGGTTAACAGCCTTACTGAGAACATAGGAGCAAGAAGACTTCATACGATCATGGAATGTATGCTCGAAGACATTCTTTTTAGCGCTTCAGACATTAAAGAAGCTAAAGATAGAAGAATAGTAATTGACGGGCAGTATGTGATAGACAAATTAAAGGATATCAAAGACGACGAGGATCTTAGAAGATACATATTATGACTCCAAATGTGGCTGACATACTTATTGAAGCGCTGCCTTATATAAGACGTTTTTATGGAACAACTATTGTTATTAAGTATGGCGGGCACGCTATGGTTGATAAGCAGCTAAAGGAGGATTTTGCCCGGGACATAACTTTACTGAAATTTGTTGGGCTGAATCCGGTTGTTGTTCATGGCGGAGGACCGCAAATTAACTCGGTGCTTGAACAGATGGGCATACGTCCCAAGTTTGTAAGGGGTATGCGCCTTACAGATGAAGCTACAATGGATGTTGTAGAAATGGTCCTCGGCGGCAAGGTGAACAAGGAAATAGTTGCTCAAATAAATAAGCAGGGCGGTAAGGCCGTGGGCTTGAGCGGCAAAGATGGAGGGCTTATATCAGCTAAAAAACTGCATATCGTATATCAGGCGGATATGGAGAAACCCCCTGAGATAATTGATCCCGGCATGGTTGGAGATGTTACTAAGATAAATCCGGATATCATAAATACAATGACAGTGAAGGGTTTTATCCCAATTATTGCGCCGGTTGGCGTGGGTGATTCGGGTGAAACATACAATATAAATGCAGACATTGTGGCAAGCAGAATCGCAATAGCTCTTTCTGCAGGACGTCTAATATTTCTTACCGACGTTGATGGAGTCTTAGACCTTGAGGGCGCCTTAATACCTTCAATTGATACGAAAAAAATCAGTAAGATGGTTAAGGATAAAGCAATTTCAGGGGGAATGATTCCAAAGATCGAGTGCGCTCTCAATGCGCTTAATAATGATGTTGAAAAAGTTCATATTATAAATGGATGCAAGCGTCATGCTTTGCTGCTTGAACTCTTTACTGATAAGGGAATCGGAACTGAAGTTACGACATGAAACCTATAAAAAGCGAAATAATAAATAAAGCAGATAAAGTAATAGCAAAAACTTACAATAGATTCCCCATTGTTATAACAAAAGGCAAAGGATGCACCCTTTGGGATTCAGATGGGCGAGCTTATACAGATTTTGTTGCTGGAATTGCAGTATGCAACCTCGGGCATGCGCATCCAAGAATTTCAAAGGCCCTTTCAAAACAGGCTGAAACACTTTTACATGTTTCTAACCTTTATTATACGGTACCCCAGACAGAGCTTGCATCATGGCTTGTTAACAACAGTTTTGCGGACAGAGTTTTTTTCTGTAATAGCGGAGCTGAAGCGAATGAAGCGGCTATAAAGCTGGTGAGAAAATATTTCAATGATAAAGGCGAAGAAGGCCGCTGCAGAATAATCGCCATGGAAAAATCTTTTCACGGGCGTACCATGGCAACCCTCTCTGCTACAGGCCAGGAAAAGATGCGCAAGGGATTTGAGCCGGTACTTAATGGTTTTGATTTTGTTCCGTTCAATGATATTGAGGCTTTGAAGAAGAAAATCAACCCTTCAATATGCGCAGTTTTAATCGAGCCGATCCAGGGCGAAGGAGGTGTTCGCTGCCCTGCTCCCGAATATCTTAAAAGTGTTAGACAGATTTGTGATGATGCAGAAGTACTTCTAATTTTTGATGAAATCCAGACAGGACTAGGCCGCACAGGTAAACTTTTTGGTTATGAGAATTTCGGGATAGAGCCCGATGTAATGACCCTGGCAAAAGCCCTTGCCAATGGATTGCCAATAGGCGCTATGCTGGCTAAAGAACATATCGCTGAAGTATTTGTGCCTGGTTCACATGCCTCGACTTTTGGGGGAACACCGGTTGTCACAGCAGCTTCACTCGAAGTTGTTAAAATCCTTACCGAAGAAAATATCATAGATTACGGCCGAAAGATTGGAGAATATTTTAAGCAAAGGCTTTTCTGGCTGAAAGACAGACATGAATCAATTATTGATGTTCGCGGAATGGGCCTTTTGCTTGCTATGAAGATCAAAATTGATGGAGAGAAGGTCGTGAAAGCATGCATGGATAAGGGTTTTTTAATCAACTGCATTCAGGGTAATATTCTGCGTTTTATTCCTCCTCTTATCATAGAAAAAGAGGAAATTGACTCTCTGGTGGCATGTTTAGATGAGTTATTTGACAGTTTAGATTAAGAGGTCACTATGAACAAGCATATACTAACTCTTTTAGATCTTGAAAGGGAGGATTTTGAGCTATTTTTCAAGCGAGCCCTGGAATTGAAAAAAAATCAAGGGAAGAGCATTGAAAAAGGACCTCTTACAGGAAAAATACTTGGGCTTATTTTCGACAAACCATCTACTCGTACACGCCTTTCCTTTGAGGTGGCAATGATTCAGCTGGGCGGCGCTTCAATTTTTATAAGCTCAAAGGACACCCAGATGGTTCGAAATGAGCCTGTTAGAGATACCGCCAGAGTCCTCTCGAGATATTTGGATGGTCTCGCCATTAGAACTTATTCTCAGGATCTTTTGAAAGAGTTTGCAGAGTTCTCTACCATTCCGGTTATTAATGCTTTGACCGACTTATACCATCCATGCCAGGTTTTAAGCGATTTAATGACGATAATAGAATACAAAGGCGGCTATGAGGACCTGAAGATAACCTGGGTTGGAGACGGAAATAATGTGTCACACTCATGGATAAATGCCGCAGCCGTGCTTGGTTTAAACCTTGTGCTTGCATGCCCCGAAGGATACTATCCTGATACAGATATATTAGAGACAGCTCGTGAGAGAGGACATAGCAGCATTATAGTAACTTCAGAGCCTGTTGAGGCAGTAAAAGATGCTGATGTGATTTATACTGATGTATGGGCCAGCATGGGACAGGAGAGTGAGCACAGTACAAGAAAACGTGTTTTCGAACCTTTTCAGGTTAATAAAGAGCTTTTAAAAAATGCTTCAAAAGATGTTATTATAATGCACTGCCTTCCGGTTCACAGAGGTGAAGAGATGAGCGAAGAAGTTCTGGAGAGCCCAAATTCCGTTGTCTGGGATCAGTCTGAGAATAAACTTCATATGCATAAGGCAGTGTTAGAAGCATTAATGAAATAAATTCAAGGAGTTTTTATTGTGCCGGGAAAAATTAAAAAAGTTGTTTTAGCCTATTCAGGAGGCCTTGATACATCTGTAATCTTAAAATGGCTGATTGAAACCTATAAGTGTGATGTAGTTGCATTTTCAGCCGATATTGGTCAGGAAGAAGAGATAGATGATATAGAAGAAAAGGCCTTAGAGACAGGTGCAGTGAAGGTTTACATAGATGACCTTAAGGAGACCTTTGTTGCTGATTATGTGTTTCCGGCATTTCGTGCAAATGCGATATATGAGGGCCAATATTTGTTGGGTACATCTCTCGCCCGTCCTCTTATAGCAAAGCGTCAGATGGAGATTGCAAAAATTGAGGGAGCGGATGCTGTGAGCCATGGTGCAACCGGTAAGGGTAATGACCAGGTCAGGTTTGAGCTAAGTTATCTGGCCCTGGATCCTCATATTCATATTATCGCTCCCTGGCGTGAGTGGGAGCTTAACTCCAGAACTTCTCTAATGGAATTTGCAAGAAAACATAGGATAAAGGTGCCTGCAACACCTGAAAAGCCATACAGCACTGACAGGAATCTGCTTCACATAAGTTATGAAGGAGGAATTCTTGAAGATCCATGGACAGAACCGTCTGAAGATATGTTCACAATGACAGTTTCTCCCCGTAATGCGCCCGATGAACCAGAGATATTAGAAATAACATTTAAAGGGGGCGACCCTGTAGCCATAACTGATATTAATATGTCTCCTGCCGAGCTTCTAAAAGAACTTAACAAGCTGGGAGGACGGCATGGCATAGGCAGAACGGATATTGTTGAAAATCGTTTTGTCGGCATTAAATCCAGAGGCGTTTACGAAACTCCAGGTGGCACTATTTTAAGGCTTGCACACATAGCAATTGAATCGATTACCATGGACAGAGAAGTAATGCATCTTCGGGACTCACTTATACCCAAATATTCTGAGATAATCTATAATGGTTTCTGGTTTTCACCGGAGATGAAGCTTTTGCAGAATATGATAAACATGACACAGAAAAATGTTTCAGGGGTTGTACGCGTTGAACTCTATAAGGGAAACTGTCGTGTATTGGGGCGTAGATCCGATGAATCTCTTTACAGCGAAGATTTTGCCACTTTTGAAGACGACAGTGTATACAGCCAGAAAGATGCTGAAGGCTTTATACGCCTTAATGCGCTGAGATTGCGTATTCAGAGTATACTAACTAGTGGCTGACCGAAAACCTTCTATTTTTCGGTCATAAATCCGAAGCACGAAATACGAAACAATGACAAAAACACAAATACTCCAATGACAAAAACCACCGATTCCCAATTACTTAGT
>JAHIKR010000382.1 GCA_018897415.1 Pseudomonadota bacterium | reverse complement strand
GTATGAGTTCTTCTGTGGCTAAATCATCATGCAGCTTAATTTCAAGATCAATCCCTTTATTTTTAAGCAAGTTAAGCCTTTCCTCATAGGAAGTGCCTTTTCTAATATGGACGATTTTTCCAGCGAGATCCTCTGGGCATCTAATTGATCTGTTGTTTCTATGTACAATTACGTACTGCTGTATTGGCATATATCCATTTGAGAAGGAAACCCACTTCTTCCTTTCAGGCATAATTGTCATGCTGGCAGCAATAAATGAACCTGTTCCCTCCATCAAGGCAGGAATCATACCTTCCCATTTTTCAGCAATTTTAACCTTTAACTTAACTCCTAAATGATCAGCAAAAGCTTTTGCAAGATCATACTCAAAACCCGTTGCCTGTTCCCTATACAGGTAGTAACAGTGGGCGTTATTACGGGTATAGACAGTAATTTCACCGGCTTTAAGAATGCCTTGAAGTATAGAACTTTGTTCCTTTTCACATCCACAATAACACACTGAAAAGATAAACAATACAGCCATTATTGCCAAAATTAGGCAAACTGACTTTTTATTGAAATGTATGTTGTCTTTAGAGTAATGCAATCTAAAATGCTCCCAGTTGGCACTCATTAATTTTAATATCCATGCCTTCGCATATATTGCTTACCGTTATCTTGTTCACGTTAAAGCGGGATGCGATATCCCATGCAATTTTGCAAGCCAGCTTTCCTTCAACAAGATTGCCAGCCATTGCATTTTTAAGATTTTGGTTTGCCGTCATTACTGGTTTTACAATTTTTTTATCAGGCCTATACCCAAACAATCCCATCTGGCATTTTACCAACCTGCAGTTAATTAAGTCTGCTGTCATTCCAACCTTGTCCGGAGAGACATTGAGCTCCTTTGCTATCAAAAATGCAGATGTACACGAGAGTTCATTGTTTAATGAATGCTTTAGAATCTCATATTTAATTGAACTGTCAGGTTGTGCGTCGGGCCTGTGTTTATCAGCCAATTTTTTACTGCTGTTTTCTGGAGCCATTTATCATTGTACAATAGTTAAATAAGTTTTAAATATTTATAATTAACAGACGGTTCTTCTTTATTCAAGTGAAATAGACACTTGTGTTTTGGAATTGTTTTTTCTATAAAAAGGTAACCGTGAACCGTTAACCTAACAACCTGAGAAGTTATTATGTCTTTTACTATAAATAGAAAAAAAACGCGTCAGATAAAGGTCGGAAAAGTGAAAATAGGGGGTATGGCTCCTATTGCCGTCCAGTCAATGACAAATACATTTACTCAGGATATTGTGTCAACTGTTTCTCAGATAAGACGGTTGGAAAAAGCCGGATGTGAAATTATAAGGGTGGCTGTACCTGATGAGGAGGCAGCCAAAGCAATAAAATCAATAAAGAAAAAAATTTCAATTCCAATTATAGCTGATATACATTTTGACTATCGTCTGGCTATAGCGTCAGCGAGAGCAGGAGCTGACGGATTAAGGATAAATCCTGGTAACATAGGTAGTGTAAAAAAAGTAAAAGCTGTTGTTGAATGCGCTAAAGAATTTAATATTCCCATTCGAATAGGGGTAAATTCAGGCTCACTTGAAAAGGACATATTGAAAAAATATAATGGAGCTAGCGCAGAGGCAATGGTGGAAAGTGCTGTCAGACATATAGAATCGCTAAAATCATTGGATTTTCATCAGATAAAAGTATCAATAAAGGCATCTGATGTCCATCGTACCTTAGAAGCTTACAGACTACTTTCTTCAAAAACCGACTTCCCTCTTCATGTCGGTGTTACAGAAGCAGGTGCGCTTTTTCCTGGAATCGTAAAATCTTCTCTTGGCATAGGTATGCTGCTTGCAGAAGGTATCGGAGATACTATTCGTGTTTCTTTGACCAGAGATCCGGCAGAGGAGGTGCGTGTAGGCTTTGAAATACTGAAAGCCCTTAATATCCGCAGACGCGGACCTGAAATAGTTTCCTGCCCCACCTGCGGACGTTGTAAAATTGGTCTTTTTGACATTGTTGAACAGGTGGACAAAGCACTTTTAACAAGCACCTTAGATACTAAGATTGCAATCATGGGTTGCATTGTAAATGGACCTGGAGAGGCAAAAGAGGCTGATATAGGCATTGCAGGGGGTGATGGTAAAGGGATATTGTTTAAGAAGGGAAAGGTCGTAAAAAAAATTCCAGAGGAGAAACTCGTTGAAGTTCTGCTGGAAGAGATACGAAAAGGATAGATATGAAAAAACGGGTGAAAACTGCAATTAATCCAACGAGAACCGAAGATTATCCAGAATGGTATCAAGAAGTTATAAAACATTCGGATTTGGCTGAAAGATCTCCTGTAAGAGGCTGTATGGTAATAAAACCCTGGGGGTATGCGATCTGGGAAAATATTAAGCAAGTACTGGATAATATGTTTAAAGAAACCGGAGTTAAAAATGCATATTTTCCTCTTTTTATACCTTTGAGCTTCCTTGAAAAAGAGGCCAAACATGTTGAAGGTTTTGCAAAGGAATGCGCGGTAGTTACCCATCACAGACTCGAAAAAGGTCCTGACGGTGGCCTTGTCCCAGCAGGGCAGCTCAACGAGCCTTTGATAGTCAGGCCCACTTCTGAAACAATTATAGGAGATTCATTTTCCAGGTGGGTCAGCAGTTATCGAGACCTTCCTGTTTTGATAAATCAGTGGGCAAACGTTGTCAGATGGGAGATGCGGCCCCGCGTGTTTTTAAGAACAAGTGAATTTCTATGGCAAGAAGGACACACGGTACATGCCACTAAAGATGAAGCTATTATGCGTACCAGGATGATGCTCGATGTCTATGAAAGTCTTGCTGAAGAGTACCTGGCTATGCCTGTGATAAAGGGAAGAAAAACGCCTTCGGAAAGATTTCCTGGCGCGGTTGATACCATGTGTATTGAAGCTATGATGCAGGACAGAAAAGCACTTCAGGCAGGCACATCGCATTTTTTAGGCCAGAATTTCGCAAGGGCATCTGATATAAAATTTCAATCTGCCGAAGAAAAAGAAGAATATGCATGGACGACTTCATGGGGCGTTTCAACACGCCTTATCGGCGGACTTATAATGACCCATGGTGATGATGACGGCATAATACTTCCTCCTAAAATTGCATCTTCACATGTAGTTTTACTACCTATTATAAAAAATGTTAAAGATAGACCCAAGGTAATGGAATTTACGGAAAGCCTTGCAAAAGAGCTTAAGGATAAGTCCTATGCACACCGCAGAATTGAGGTAGAAATTGACGACCGAGATGTAGGAGGTGCAAGAGGCTGGGACTGGATTAAGAAAGGCATACCGCTCAGAGTTGAAATCGGCCCGAGAGACATAGCTGAAAGTTCTGTGTTTGTCGGCAGAAGGGATCAGGAACACAATAATAAAACCTCTTTGAAAAGAGATGTTTTTGTTGCTGAAATAACAGATATTCTGGACGAAATACAACAGAATTTATTTGAGCGGGCTATTTCTTTAAGAAAAGAGAACTCTGTAAAAATTGATGATACCAGCAAATTCAAGGAATTTTTTACTCCTGAAAATCCGAAGAAACCTGAAATACATGGTGGATTTGCTTTATCTCACTGGTGCGGATCCGATGAGTGTGAATCGCGAATTAAAGAAGATCTTAGCGTTACAATACGTTGCATTCCCTTTGATATTGAAAATGAGAAAGGGAAGTGTGTATACTGTGGGCGACCAAGCACAAATCGGGTAGTATTTGCCAAGGCGTATTGAAGATGATTCGTATTAGCGACATAATAGACAAAGTTTCTGAACATAATCCTGAGGCAGATATAGATATAATTGATCGAGCCTATATCTATTCAGCGAGAGTCCATGACGGCCAGATTCGGCTGTCCGGTGAACCTTATTTGTCTCATCCTCTTGAAGTTGCCGGGATCCTTGCAGATATGAAGCTGGATGGCGTAAGCATAGCAGCCGGCCTTTTGCATGATGTTATAGAGGATACTCATTCTACAGTAGAAGAAATAAAGGAGATTTTTGGACAGGAAATCGTTCATATAGTCTCTGGTGTAACCAAAATAAGCGCTCTTCCCTTTGACAGTTCTCAGGCGGCACGCCAGGCAGAGAGTATCAGGAAGATGATTCTCGCTATGGCGGATGATATCCGGGTAATATTAATCAAACTGGCAGATCGCCTCCATAACATGAGAACACTTCAATACCACAAGGAGAGCAAAAGGAAGCGGATCGCTCAGGAAACCCTTGATATTTATGCACCACTTGCCGCTCGTTTGGGTATTTACTGGATTAAAAATGAGCTGGAAGATATTTCATTCAAGTATCTTTATCCTGAAGAGTATTCAAATATCGAGAGATTGATAAGTAAGGATAGGGAGGAAAGCGATAAATATATTGAAAAAGTTAAAGACTTTATCAAGAAAAAGTTGGATGAAGATAATCTGAAGTGTGAGATTCTGGGCAGGTACAAGGATATTTTCAGTATATACCAGAAAATGATCAAACAGAATCTGACATTTGAAGAGGTTTATGACATTATCGCTTTTAGGATAATCCTCGATACGGTATCTGACTGCTATAAGGCCTTGGGGCTTATACATTCCATGTGGAAACCTGTCCCCCAAAAGATTAAGGATTATATCGCGTCTCCCAAGCCAAATATGTATCAGGCACTGCACACAACAGTTATAGGGCCTTTTGGGGAACGTATAGAAATCCAGATAAGAACCTGGGATATGGATAAGGTTGCAAAAGCCGGAATTGCTGCTCACTGGAGCTATAAAGAAGGTAAGCGGATTGATGAAAGTATAAGTAAAAAATTTGCATGGATTCAGAATCTTGTTGAAAATCAGGCAAATTTCAGGAATCCGGATGAATTTCTTGAAAATGTTCGCATTGATTTATTCCCTGATGAAATATATGTTTTTACACCTCACGGGGAGATAAAATCACTGTCCAGGGGGGCCACCCCTGTAGATTTCGCTTATCAAATCCATACGGAAGTAGGCAATCAGTGCACAGGCGCCAAGGTTAACGGTCGTATAGTTCCTCTCAAACATGAGTTGCAGACAGGTAATATTGTTGAGATTATTACGACGAAAAATCATCATCCAAGTAGGGACTGGTTGAATTTTGTTAAAACTGTCAAGGCTCGCTCCAGAATAAGGCAATGGATAAAAACTCAGGAGAAAGATCGCAGCATTACTCTTGGCCGAGAGATGTGCGAAAAAGCTTTTCGCAAGTATCGTCTTAACTTCAACGAATTATTAAAATCAGAAGATATGGACAGGGTCATTGAGCATTTTGGTTTTAAAACAGCAGATGATTTGATCACAAGCGTGGGCTACGGTAAAATTACACCCCTACAGATTATACGGAAAATTGTACCTAAGCCGGAAACAGAAGAAGATCATGAATCAATCTTTAACAAGATAATCGGCCGTGTGCGGAAGAAGAAGCCCAGAGCCGGAGTAATCGTAAAAGGCGTGGATGATATACTTATAAAGTTTGGCAAGTGTTGCCAGCCTGTTCCAGGGGATGCTATTACGGGCTATATAACAATAGGGCATGGAGTTACTGTCCACCGGACAAGTTGTATAAATGCTTTGAAAATGAACCCTGAAAGGCAGATCGATATAGAATGGAACAAGGATGTTACAGAGACATATCCGGTAAAAATTTGCGTTAGTTCCCTTGACAGGGTTGGTTTGTTAGCCGACATTGCAGCCAATATCAGCAAAAGCGGTGCAAATATACTTAATGCAAAAACAGAAACAAGAGAAAACAGAGTTGTTGATTCTTTTTTTACCCTGGCTGTTGAAGATATAGAGCATTTAGATAGAGTATTATCAGCTATTAAAAAGGTAAAGCTTGTCCATGATGTAAAGAGGGTAGACCATTAAGACGCTTTTACAACATAACCTGACTTTATGCAGTTGGTGCATACTACCATTCTTTTTACCCTTCCTTTATGAACAGTGCGCAGTCTTTGAAGATTAGGCTTAAAGCGACGTTTTGTTAAGTTGTGGGCGTGACTGACATTATTTCCAACAAGTGGTTTTTTCCCGCATATTTCACATATTCGTGACATGATTTTTCTCCTAGAAAATATTAAAATCAGAAGTTGCGCTTTTACAACAAAATTTATTGAGTGTAAAGTATTTTTTTAACTAGTGCCCGAACGAAAACTAGATAGTTTTTCCAAGTTCAAGGAAGGCGAAAATTTTAACCGCAGGAATACATTGAGTATTTTGAGGATTAAAATTTGAGCCTGACGCAGAAATTGGGGAAAATGGCAGTTTTCGTTCAGGCACTAACTAACTTCTTCAACTATGTACCCTTTTCGTATTAAAAGTGCGGCAGTTACTCCGGTTAAATACTTTTCGCCAACTCCACATGAGGGGCTTTTATCTTTAAGAAAGCAGCGCTCGATATTGTGCGCCCTAATCATATCTAATGCTGCATAGGCTCCTTTAATAAATGCCTTGGTATTATCATCACCGTAAGTGTTTATAACTTTTGCATTTCCATCCAGAACATCAAAACCATCTCCTCCAACGAGGTTTGAGCGTGCCCTTGGAGTTTTAAGCCCTCCAAGCTGTTCGGGACAGATCGGAAGAATTTTTTCAGATTCCAGCAGCTTTATTAAGGCTAAGTTTTTTTTGCTTTTACCATCATATCTGCAGTTATAGCCAAGAAGACAGGCGCTTAATGCTATCATAAGGTTTTTATTCTTCGGTTGTCTCTTTTGCTATAGATTCTTTACACAGAGCAAGGTACTGAAGGGCTTTATGCTGAACTCCAACATCAGGATAGTCGTTAAGGACAGCCTCGAAACGGCTCAAAGCTGCTTTATAGCGCTTGCTTTTGTAATAAAAGAGTCCTACGTAGAATTCATGCCCCGCAAGACTTTTTAAGCATTTTTTCAACTTAACTCTGGCTCTGTTCGCATAGGCATTTTCTGGAAACTGTTTAACCAGCTTCTTAAAAACATCAAGTGCTTTTTGCGCTGTAGTCTGGTCTCGATCAACAGTATCTATCTGTTCAAAATAGCAAAGTCCTGTCTGATAGATAACATAAGCTATTGCCTCGTTACGTGGATGAAGGTTAACAAACTCTTCATATGCAGATATAGCCTCTTCATAGTCCTTTAGTTTGTAGTATGAATCAGCGATTTTTAGCTCTGCAAGGATTGCATATTTGCTGAAAGGGTACCAGTCCCTTAATTTTTCAAAGTATTCTATTGCTGTTTTATAATTTTCTTTTTTAAACTCATCCATTCCACTACTTGCAAGTTCCTGGATGCTCTTTTCTTCTTTTGGCTCAAGCCAAGCGCAACTTGAAAAGACAAGCAATGAAATGATGGCAATTGTTAAAATACGTTTCGAGACCTTTGAAAAAGGTTCAATTTTATTTAAGTTCAAGGATGGCGAAGATTTTAACCGGAGGAATACATTGAGTATTTTGAGGATTAAAATCTGAACCAGACGCAGAAATTGGACAAAAGGGGACATTTTTCAAAGGTCTCGATTCATTATTTAATGTTTTCAATATAATGTTCTGCCGAAAATACAGCACTTGCTGCATCTCCAGCGGCGGTTACAATCTGGCGCAGGCCGGTACTTCTTACATCACCTGCTGCAAATACACCCGGCACTGATGACTGCATATTTGAGTCGACAATTATAAAACCGTAATCGTCAACTTTTAGTTCATCTTTTAAAAACTCTGTATTGGGTAGTATGCCTGTCCATATAAAACATCCATCCACGGAGAGTTCTTTTGTGTCTCCGGTTTTAACATTTTTTACTGTAATCTTTTCTACATTGGTTAAACCATCAATGCTTGTTAATACAGAATCCCAGACAAATTCAATTTTATCATTGGCAAATGCTCGTTCCTGCAAGATCTTGGTTGCCCTCAATTGATCTCTTCTATGAATAAGATAAACCTTTTTTACAAACTTGGTCAGAAATATGCTTTCCTGAACAGCAGTATCTCCGCCCCCGACTGCAGCAACTATTTTGTCTTTGAAAAAGGGGCCGTCACAGGTTGCGCATGTAGATAAGCCTTTTCCAAAAAAAATATCTTCACCTGGGATGCCGAGCTTTCTGGGTGAAGCTCCTGTAGCTATAATAATTGTGTGGCTTGTGATAGTCCTGTCGCTTAACTTGATCTTCTTGACAGGGTCAGACAAATCAAGAGAAATTACTTCATTTGATTCTATATTAAGATCAAATTTTTTAACCTGCTCGGTCATTTTCTGGATCAAGTCAGGGCCGCTAATTCCTTCTGGAAAGCCGGGATAATTTTCAATCCAGTCAGATGTGAGTACCTGTCCACCAGGGACAATTTTTTCAATCAGGATTACATTTAACCTGGCGCGTGCAGCATAAAGACCGGCGGTGAGCCCGGCCGGACCACCGCCGATTATAACAAGATCATAATCAACGCTTTTCATTACAAAGTTTCCTATAAAATTTTGTTTATAACTTCCTCCAGCTTTGATCTGGCTACTATACCTATAACCTGATTTACTACATTTCCATCTTTGAAGAACATAAGCGTAGGAATAGATCTTATTCCGTATTTGCCGGGAGTGATTGGGTTGTCGTCAACATTGCATTTGACGAACTTAATTTTGTCGCCAAATTCACCAGCAAGCTCTTCTACCAAAGGAGAGATCGCCCTGCAGGGACCGCACCAAGGAGCCCAGAAATCTATAAGCACTGGTTTATTAGACTTCAGAACTTCCGCATCAAAAATACTGTCATCTATTTCCAAAACACCTTCCGCCATGATAATTATCCTTTCTGTAATAAGTTTTACAATACGAAAGAAATATAATATTCTAGACAAGTATTGTCAACCTTGTCCTAACCTGCCCAAAATATTTTATGAATAATATAATGTTTGAGCTTTTAAGAGAATTCAAAATTTGATATGTTTTAAAATATTAACTCAAGTTTCGCACCCCCTAATTCCTATCAATACTATAGGGGTAAAGGACTAACTAAATTTTTTAAGTGAAATAATTTGTTCGTCATTTTTAACCAGTAATTCATAACGAGCGCCAAGGACAGGCCCCAGTTGAATATGTGCTTTCGCAATTCAACGGGGTAAACACAAAGGAAATATAACACATTGAATTCTTTCGGGGTTTCAAGCATTGTTCCAGCTTTGCTTATTGGTGCCGTTGTCGAAGTCCCAGTTATTATATTTCACTTCAAAAATTTAGTTAGTCCTTTACCCTTTAAAGCTTTTGTTGCATAGAGGGGGTGCGAAACTTGAGATATTAAGATTTAACTAACTTCTTTAAGGAGGAGATGATGAGCGAAATAAGAATGACCGGAGAGATAAGGACAGATTACGATTGCGAAACCACAGGTCTTCCGGCAGAAAGATGGGGTGAAGCGGTGTTCAAGGTTGGGGACGAAGAGATAGTCCTGGAAGTCAGTGTAGAAAAGAACGTAATAGTATCAATAATGGCTGGAGATGATGCAGTATGGAAGGGCACCCTGAAGGGATTAAAAGAACTTCTTAAAAGTCAGATCAGACCCAAATAGAGATGTTTATATTTTGCACATATTTTTTTCTCTTTAAGAGGGCGTTGAAAAATTTTGAGAAAAAATTTATTTCAAAGCCCTCTTGTTATTTAAATTAAGGCTAAGGCAAGGAATTACTCGACAGGATAACCAGCCTTTTCCCAGGCAACCCAGCCGTCTTCTATATTTATAACGTTTTCGTATCCCATGCGAACCAGAGTATGGGCAGCAAGCGATCCGCGTCCCCCCACCTTGCAGTAAACTACAAGTTGGGCATTTTTATCAGGTATTTGATTATTTATCTGAAATTCCAGCAATCCCCTCTCAATATGAACGGCGCCTGGGATGTGGCCCATTTTATATTCTTTTGCAGTCCTTACATCCAGGAAGATATATCCCCCTTCATCGAAAAATTCTTTTGCAACTGAGACAGGAATGTTAGTTATATGTTCGTTGGCTTCGGCGACCAGATCTTTTGCGGTCATCACTTCTGGAGTAGTTATGCAGCCGCTGACAATGAAGCTGAATCCTAAAAAAAGGGCTAAGGCAAGTACCGAATATTTTTTCATAAAAACCTCCTTTGGGTTAGATTTTTTCTATTTGTCTATCCTTTTAGGTATCATTTCCGGGGATACGATAACATCTTTGTTCGCTTTTTTATAAGCCTGTTCTACATCTTTTTCAAGCAGGAACAAGTCTGTATTACCATGACATGAATTGCATGTTGTATTCTGTGGGGTCTTTCTCCTGATATTATGTGGTGTTGCAGGTTTCCATGTGGGAAGTCTGTCAAAATTGGCCAGGCCGTTATCAACATAAAAATCAAATGTCCCCTGGTCTACAGGGATATGGCGTACGACAACAAACTTTTCAGGCCTTTTTTTGCCTGAAAAAGGATTCAGGCCTATTTTAAAATCAATGGTTGAGCGCCTGGTTTTAAAATATTTAATGCCCTGTTTGTCCTCTCCCACATGACAGCCATAACAGTTCTTGTACTTTACGGAATGGCAGACATGGCAACTGACTCTGTCTTTGTGTAATATGTGCTGCTTTGCGTTTATTGACTTTGAATCATAAATATTTAAATGGCAGTTCAAACACTTCGGACCATTTTCAACCTCATACCGGTTTGCATAGTCCTTGCCGTCTCCATGCATCTCATCTGCCTTGTGACATTTGTTGCATTTAAAATATTTTTCTTTGTGTATATCAGGGGGCATTCCTTTGTTTTCACCAAAATATTCATTTTTTATACGGCTTCCGTGACAGGCCGTACAGACCAGGTTCATTGGAGGGCTCTTCTGAAAAACATGGCCATCCAACAGCCCTCCTCCTACAGATTCGGGGCGGCTGATGTGGCACTGACCGCAACTGCTGTGGCAGGAATTACAATGGGATTTTCTTGCATCATCGACTTTTGAATGTACGGTTTTGTCAAAGCTTGACCGCTTATCAATAATTTTTTTGAATGGCCCCAGATTAATATGCAGACTGCTTTTGTAGTGCCTGGTAATATCATCGTGGCATGATCCACATGTATTTGAAGGATCAGGAAATGAAGGATCTTTTATTACACCTTTGTGCGCTGTTTTCCAGTCAGGATCATTGGGGTCTCCTCCATGGCATTCGTGGCATCCAATTTTACCATGATATTCGTCTTCAGCAAAAAAGGAGTCGACAAACACTTTTTCATGCGGAGCCAACGGCTCCACATAACCTCCTCACCCTTCACCTGAGGTTTCAGGAGAAATTGCAGGTTTGGACGGCCTGGTTTCAGCAATTTCCCGTGTAATTTTTATAAGATTCCCAGCGCTGGTATGACAGGTAAAACAATGATTTTTATTCTCAGCGCACTGGACATCGTAGTTAGCATTACACCATAATAAAAAAGCCAAAACCAGAGAAATACTAATTGTTAACTTTATGAGTTTCATTTTTCAATATTGCCACTATATCTCTGCCGAATTCCTTTTGCTGCCATTTTTTCATTTCTTTAATCTTTGAAAGATCCTTTAAATGAACTGGATTTTGTATTGCAATTGAGTTTATAATTGATCTGTTGCAGACTATTGATGGTTCTAATCCTATTTCTTTAGCTTTCGAATCTCTCCAGCGTTTAACAGCCTTTGCTCTTAATGGAACTTCGGGAGGTAAAAACTGAGCTTTCCTGCGCGGATAAACAGGCAGGTCAGCGGTGGGTAACGTCAAGGAATTATTTGCAGCCTTGACTATGGCATCGCCATACATTTCAATCTGTTTTTGGCTTAATGCTTTTGTTTTTTCTAATTGCCTCAAGTTAGCAGGCTTTTCCTTAACAATTTTCACTAGGGAATTATTACCAATTATTTTGAATAAAGGCCTGTCTTTTTTTTCGGCCATGCTTAGCCGAAACTGAAGAAGGGCTTCAAGGACAGCAAGAGATTTACGGTTTAGGTGTCCAGCACCTTTGAATTTCATGAATAATGGTTCGCTATTAAGTAAAGCGGGTCTGACTTTGCTTAAAATTTCACATTCTTCATAGACCCAGGAAATCCGGCCCATTTTTTTTAGTTCTTTTTCTAGAATTTCTGCAAGTTTAATAAGATATATCGTATCTTTTACAGCATATTCTATCATATCTTCCGGCAGAGGCCTTTCAGCCCAGTCTTTTTTCCTGTATTTCTTATTAAGACTGATTTTGAATCTTTTTTTAAGTACCGCATCCAGACTCGTTTCCCTGATTCCTAAAAACATACAGGCAATCTGGGTATCAAAAAGATTTTTTATCTTTATATTGAAATCCCTGTAAAGACTGCGTACATCGAAGTCGGCGCCGTGAAAAATTTTCTTGATATCGCTGTTTGAAAAAAGGATGTTAAGCGAAGAGAGGTCTTGAAACTGTAAAGGATCAATTACAAAATATTCTTTTTTCGTAGCAAGCTGAATCAGGCAGACCTTTTCTTTAAAATGATACATTGAGTCCGCTTCTACGTCAACGGCAATGGATTTTTCCTTCTTTAAATCTCTTGTAATTTTTTCAAGATCTGTTTTAGTGTTTATTGGCTTATATTTAGTTGTCATAAATAAACAATCTTTTTTTCTTGACCCGAATGACCATTTCGCCTAAATTTTCAAATTCAGTTATTATTCACAGATAAGCAATTATTTTAGATGGTTTCGAATTGTTATATATGTTGGTTTGATTTAAGGTCAACAATTATGATGATTTTGTAAAATTTAATTCTTGGTGAAAATCTAATGATAAATATCACTCTTCCCGATGGAAGTATAAAGAGTTTTGAGAATGCGCCAACCAGTCTGGATGTAGCAAAGAGTATATCAGAAGGTTTGGCGAAGAATTCAATTGCTGTTGAAGTTGATGGCCGGCTGGTTGATTTGAGTGAAAAGATTAACCATGATTGCCATCTGCGCCTTATCACAACTAAAGACAAGGAAGCTCTGGAGATACTTCGCCACAGTGCTGCACATGTCATGGCGCAGGCAATTCTGCATATTTATAAGGATGCCAGGCTTACGATCGGGCCTGTTGTGGAAGGTGGATTCTACTATGACATTGATATGGAGCCGATTTCAAAAGACGATTTTCCTGAAATTGAGGAAGAGATAAAACGGATAATAAAGGCAAAAATTCCTTTTAAACGCAAGATGGTTACAAAATCCGAAGCACTCGAGTTTTACAGAAACGAGCCGTATAAACTCGAAATGATTTCAGAACTTGAAGATGGAACAATATCTTTGTACGAGCAGGGAGATTTCACAGATTTATGCCGCGGACCGCATCTCCCCCATACAGGATTACTAAAAGCGATAAAATTAATGAAGGTTTCGGGTGCTTACTGGCGCGCTGATCAGTCAAAAGCGCAGTTACAGAGAATTTATGGTACAGCCTTTTTTGATAAGAAAGAACTTAATGCCTATATAAATTTCCTCGAAGAGGCCCAAAAAAGAAACCACAGAAAAATTGGCGCAGCTCTTGACCTTTTCAGCTTTCACGAAGAAGCGCCGGGGATGCCTTTTTTCCATCCAAAGGGAATGAATATATGGAATGCTCTCTTAGATTACTGGAGGGAGGAACACAGGAAAGCGGGCTATGTTGAAACAAAAACACCGATTTTGCTTAACCGTTCTCTCTGGGAAAAGAGTGGGCACTGGGATAATTACCGGGAGAATATATACACATCTATTGTTGATGATATAGAGTACGCAATAAAGCCGATGAACTGTCCTGGTGGGATGCTTCTGTATAGCATGGAGCCCCACTCATACAAGGATTTGCCTGTCCGTGCTGCTGAAATTGGGCTTGTACATCGTCACGAACTGAGCGGAGTGCTAAGCGGCCTTTTCAGAGTCAGAGCTTTCCATCAGGATGATGCTCATATTTTCATGACCGAAGAACAGATAGAAAATGAAATCGTTGAAGTTCTGAGGCTGGTTGAAAGGATTTATTTAACCTTTGGCCTTGGTTTTCATCTCGAGCTTTCCACAAGACCTGAAAAGTCAATAGGAACAGATAAGCAGTGGGAATTAACTACAGATGGGTTAAAAGCAGCGCTTGATTCCTACGGCATGGACTATAAAATAAACGAGGGCGATGGCGCATTTTACGGCCCGAAGATAGATATGCACATAAAAGATGCGCTTGGTCGTACATGGCAATGCGGGACTGTGCAACTTGATATGTCTCTGCCTGAAAGATTTGATCTTTCTTATATAGGAAAGGATAATGAAAAACACCGTCCTATTATGATTCACAGGGTAATTTATGGCTCTATTGAAAGGTTTTTTGGAATACTTGTTGAACACTTTGCAGGGAAGTTTCCTTTATGGTTGTCTCCGATACAGATTGCT
>JAHIKR010000381.1 GCA_018897415.1 Pseudomonadota bacterium | reverse complement strand
GGGCAACCGGCTCATCCATGATTTCATCCAGGATATTTTCCTGGTCATAGTACTTAACCCATTTTTTTGGCAGCGCTTTTTGTTTTGTCATCTTTATCTGCCCTCATCCCATTCGAAATCATTAATTCGCAAAAATAGTCTCCTGTTTTGTGGTCATACATAGTATTACACATTTTTTTAGACTCGTCAAGATGAGCTTAGATTTTAAATTTTGAATGATGAAAGAGAGGCTGAACTGGAATTTTTAGACACGGAAGCTGAAGGCAGAAGGCTAAAGGCTGAAGGCAAGAAAAGGTAAAAGGCTGAAGGCTAAAGGCTAAAGGCTAAAGGCTGAAGGCTCAAATCAGACACGGAAGCAGAAGGCTAAAGGCTGAAGGGAGGAAGAATCAAGGTACTTTGGTTCTTCCGGCATTCCATCCCGCCTATGTCGGGAAGTAATACGCGATGTGAGTGATCTGTTAGGTTCTTGAAAATATAATGAAAGAAAAAATAACCGTGTAAATCCTGTGTCGCTGCAAGCGACCCGTGTCAAAAGAAAATATTAGACACGGACCCGCCTGCTTCGCCTGAGCGGCTCGCGACCCGCCCGCCTCGCGTTGCGAAGCATTGCGGGCAGGTGGCGGGCAGGTTTCAGGCACACAAAAAAAGGCAGAGTCTAAATGACCCTGCCTTTTTTGTTAACTTATTTAATATTACTATAAGGATCCGGGTTAGAAAGAAACGGCTTTTCTGTTTTCAGGAAGACTTTCTCCTGAGTACCACAAGACCGATCAGGCCGGAGCCGAGGAGCAATACCGCTGAAGGGAGGGGAACTGCTTCTATTTTCACATTGCTGAAATCGGAATAAGCATATGCATATGCATTACCTTCGACATAAGCCTCCAGCATCGGCCAATCATCCCACTCCCCATTATCCAGCCGATAAGGAGAAAGACTGAAACACAATTCATAATCATTGCCTTCCGTCAAAGCAAAATATTCATCAAAAGATCCGCTTATATGAGTTTCATTTAAAGCATTGTCGGTATCCGCATACCAATACTCTTCGGCAAGATAACCTGAACCGTCATCACGTAGAGAAAAATAAGCATCTGAGTATGAATAGGCATAAGCGCCTTCATCGTCAAATGTCTCCGCGACCGCATCCAACTTATAATTAAAACTCACGTGGAGACCAGGAGTTGTGGCTGTGAACTGCAAATAGCCTATAGTATATGCCTCTGAATAGACATAGCTGTTGGGGTCAGAAAGGGAATTTTGGGCTTCCGCACTTGCATAGAAATTTAGTCCATCATTGCCATCATTTTCTTCGATAGATGCAAGCCCATGACCATATATGGAAGAAGAACGAATCAAAACCTCACCCGTTGCAGGCACGGAATCCCCATACTCTCCCGCCCACGCATCCTCCGACCAATCCCCATCATACCCATACTCCACATATGCCCAGGCCTCGTACCAGCTGTCATCATAAGCAACGGGAGCGGCATTTCCTGCTTTCACCGAGAAAAAGAAAAACACGGAAATCAATAACAAACTGATCAAACAAAATCTTTTCATGTGAAATTTCCTCCTTCTCAGTCCGGACAAGCCGCATCCAAACGGGCAAGAAACTAAGCGCCTAATCACTCCTTTTTAGTCCTCCTCCTGCGACCAATAACAACCAGGCAAAGAACACCGGAACCTAAAAGAAGGGCACTGCCTGGAATGGGAACAGGAGTATATTCCCCACAAAGCGTTGATTGAGATAAGTTCATCTTGTTTGATACACTGGTATCAGTATCAGATAGCCAGACGGTAAGCGTCCAGTTCTTCATTATTTCGTCGAGGGCATTTTGATTAAGCTCAAATTGGGCTGAGTTCGTACCACAAGTGAGTTTCACTAACGTTCCAATCCATATATTGCCATCATCAGTTTTAACATTCCACGACTCACCTGGTGAAATTCCTGAGTAGTCGAGCGTAAGATATGCAGATTCAAGCTTAGACCCGTTGGGGATATTGTCGGTCAGATCATGAGTATATGACCCAGAGTCTGTAACGTTGTAATGGTTGACGTTGCCAAACTCATTCCAGTTGCTTAATGTATCACTGAAAGAAGCTGCCTCAGCTTTTCCATTCAACCCCAGTCCTGCCCATGAAAGCAAAACAGTTATTGCAGCCAGCAGTAAAAGACGCGTCTTTTTTCTTTTGTACATGTTTCACACTTCCATGCTTTTAGGAATCTCTTTTCCTTACCCTGCCTATGGCGATAAGTCCTAATATCCCGGAGCCAAGGAGTAGAACGCTGGCCGGGATGGGAACCGGGGCGAATCCATCAGAAGCGGTATTTGAAGCCACAAGGTCAAGCTTGAAAGCAGGAGATACGTTCCATCCAAGCAAGATTGTTGAGTAGTAGTCATCGTTATATATCGGGTTTTTCGAATTAGAGGAAGCAATGGCAGTTAAGTATGTTATGGTAGCATCGCTACTATTATATGAATAATAAACGTTACCTGGCGTACCTAGCGTCTGAAGCTTAAAATCCAGTATATCTCCACCCTCACAAGACAGATCTGCGTAACCGTAAGAGTAACTAGGTGTTACTACTGTAGTAAAAGAAATATCTGTCCATGTAGCGCCGGAGTCTATAGTATATGATAGTGTGCCAGATGCTCCTGCTCCAAGAGCAAAATCAGAGATTGTGAAATCCACCGTTGTATTAGTATCTGTGTTTCCATCAATGGCTAAAATTGACAGCCCACTGCCGTCAACCGCTAAGGACTTTTGATTTCCTAAACTCAAAAGCAGCAATAACGCCACGAATGTGATTGAAATAATGTGTAGTATTTTTTTCATAAATGCCCCCTCAAAGAGTCTCTTGACCATGCCTTTGGTATTATTGAGTTATAGATGTTTACTTCTTAAACTTTTTTCTGAATCCACCAAGCCCTATTAAACCAAAGCCCAAAAGGAGTATAGTGGAGGGTATTGGGACTTGTGTCACATCTGTTAGTTGAAAATTGTCAAAATCCACAAGAACAGGAGAAGTGACGGTACTGTCATATAGAAAAAGTTCAACCGACACTGGAGACTTCGTTGCGCCGGAGAAAACTCCATCACCCGCAGGCTCGTCATCATATTCCAACAGCGACAGGGTGCCTGGGGCTAAGATCATTTGCCGAGATCGTTGACCATGAGCTTTCTACAGGCTGAATAGCGGTGACCCAGTCCTCGTAGTCAATGTCCATGAAGACGAAACGGATCCCGACGTTATAATTTGACCTGACGTATACGGAGATAATACTGGTGTCGGATATCAAAACCGGCTTGTTGGCCAGTGTTGCATAGTCCCCCACCAGGGTAAAAGGCCCACCGTTGTCAAACTGATTCGTAAATGACGGGTGGTCCAAGATCCCAAGAAGGGTTCCGACTGATACGGAATTGCTTTTCGTTTGAACAAATTGATTTTCTGCTCCATCATCCACAATTGCAATACCTGCTGCGGCGCCTTCACCATACAGAACTCTCAGATCGGTCGAGTTGTCGAAGATTCCATAATAGGTATCACCATCACAGGTGTAAGCGGTAGAAGGGGGGGTAATTCCCTGCACCGGCGGATCTTCGTAATCTTCAAGCAGTGTCAGTGCACTGGCAGGTGTAGTAATGGATAATAAAATGATTAGTGCGAAAAACACTATGGTTGGGCATCGGTCATTGTTCCCTTTTTTAATTCTCATAGGTTTTCCCTCCTTATATAAACTTGGCGCCCTTCGGGCAGGCATGATTGCTTTGATTTTTTAGTTATGCTCAACTTATTTTAATTATACCATGAAAACAATCGGTAGAAAGTATGAAATTGTTCGTATTTTTTAGAGGATGATATCTAAGGCATTGGTATTAGAAAAAAATTGAGCAGAGGCTAAATAGGTGTAATTTTGTAATTTTTATGAAAACAGATGGCCATGCCTTCAGAATCCGACCGCAATACCGTTCCTTTGATCTTTATATAAGCCCTGTTTTCTGTCAGCTTTTTCAATTTGTTAATATCGAGAACAAAATCTATTTTAACCTCTGTGCCTTCGGGAAGGGGCTGTGAAGTATGGAAAAATGCACCGCCAGCGCATATGTCCTTTGTCAGGAGATTAAGTATCTCTTTCCCGCCTGCCATTGCAAGGCACGAGCGGGCAGGGTCTTTTGCCTGCCCCGAAATTATTGTTTCGATCTTAGCGGGTATGTTGAGAGTGAATCTTTCGAATTTCCTTTGTTTTTGTGCTTCCATAAGCTAAAATCTTCGTTTTTCTTAACCTTGATGATCTTGTAAAAAAATACCGATTTTGGGAATCAATGCAAAAGTACCTTGCATAACTATAAGTAATTACTGGATGCCGGATCAAGTCCGGCATGACGATTTCGAGACTTTTTACGAGTTCATCAAAATTAAATATTTTTTAGATAAAATTGTAATGTAAGATAAAATCCTATACAAATTAAAAAAGCAATAGGTAATTGGTATGGTTTTGAGTAGTATTTTTAGTAACCGTTCACGGAACGTTGAAATTGGAAATTGGAAAGATTCACTCT
>JAHIKR010000046.1 GCA_018897415.1 Pseudomonadota bacterium | reverse complement strand
GTCATTGTCATCTACATATTGAGATGAATAAGCAATAGTAGCTGTGTCATCTTTACCAAATCCTGCTTTTCCAGCAATAAGGAAAGTCATATAATAATGAAATTCAATGTCCATGATATTTTCTTTTTTTCCTCTCCCTATAGAATATATCCATTCTCTTCAAGGTAAAGCAAGACCTCCTGTGCGGCTTCATCCGGCGACATTTCTCTTGTGTCTATGGTGATTTCCGGATTGGACGGGGGAATATAGGGGTCGTCAATTCCGGTAACCCCCTTGACTTTTCCAGATCGTCCTTTTGCATAAAGCCCTTTGCGGTCACGCTGTTCACAAACCTCCAAAGGTGTTGAAAGATAAATCTCGATATAGCCTCCATAACTACTTATAAGTTCACGATTGTGGCGTCTTGATTCTTCGTATGGGGCAATGGGAGCACAGATGGCGATTCCGCCGTTTTTGGTTATTTCACTTGCGACAAAACCGATTCGAGTAATGTTGAGATTTCTGTGTTCTTTTGAAAAGTTAAGCTCACTTGAAAGATTTCTCCTCACAATATCGCCGTCTAGAAGGGTTACCGGCCGGTCCCGCATTTCCATAAATTTTACCATTAAGACTTTGGCCAAAGTGGACTTTCCTGCCCCTGACAAACCAGTAATAAAAATGGTAAGCCCCTGTTTTGACTTCGGGGGATATGCCAGCCTGAGCTCAGCTACGACCTCCGGATAGGAAAACCACTCAGGAATATCGAGACCGTTTTCAAGCCTCCGCCGCAGCTCGCTGGAAGAAATGCGCTTCACGTTCATCCCCGATTTTACCTCATCTTCAGGAATATACTGAGCCTTGTCTTCTACATAAACCATCTTTTTCAGGGGAACCATTTTTATGCCTGTATCTTCCTCAAAGGACTGAACCATTTCCTGGGCTGAATGCAGTGGATAAAATCTTTCATTGGAACCGTTATTGGCAAACGGATCACCATAGTCATCGGCTACCATGAAATGACTGCAACCATAGTTCTTGCGGATGATCGCATGCCACAGGGCTTCTCGGGGGCCGGCCTTACGCATGGACAGAGGTATCAAACCAAGCATGATCATGTTTTTGGGATATTTCTTAAGGATCTCCTGATAGCACCGCACCTGGGTGTAATGATCCAGATCGCCCGGATGAGTCAGGCCTACCACGGGCTGAAGAAAGATGCTGGCACCCGCCTCACGGGCAGCTCTGAGCGTCATCTCCTTGTGAGCACAGTGGAGGTGTTTTTCAGTCTGAAAACCGATCACGTTGCGCCAGCCGTTCTGGGCAAACTGCCTGTGGGTTTCTGCCGGAGTCAGCCGCAACTCTTTGAAATCGTAATGGATGGGAAGATGTATCCCTTCAAGAGTCCCGCCAACATACCAGGGGCTCACTTTTTCATAAAGGTTCCTTACGCCCGGATGTTGTTCAGGATCATCCGTGCCGAATACTGCCTGCGCTTCCCTCTTTTTATCCGGTTTCCAGATGTCTTTTATGGTGAGTACGGCGATCATGAACCCTTCCTCGTCGGCAAGAGCTATGGGCCGGCCTTTCTCAAAGCTTTGGGCCATATCATTGCTTATATCCAGGCAGACCGGTATTGGCCACACAGTTCCATCGGAGAGACGCATCTTGTCCAGAACACTTTCATAGTCTTCCCGGCCCAGGTAACCCGTAAGGGGGTAGAATGCACGGTTGAGAAGCAGTTCCAGGTCACAAAGCTGCCTTTTGTTCAGATTCACAGACGGATACCCAAGGGCAGACTCTTTCAGGCTTTCAATGCGCCTGAAATGGACTAGCAGGCTTTCAGAATAGTCGTATTGTTGTTTCATAATTTGCTTTTTGACCAGGATTTACAGGATTATTAGGATATAAAGGGCTAAGGGCTGTTTCTATGCCATTTCCAGGCTGTTTTTACAATGGTTTCCAGATCCTGAAACTTTGGCTGCCAGCCCAACTCCCTTTTTATCTTTTCAGAGCTGGCTACGAGTATGGCCGGATCTCCCGTGCGTCGAGGCCCTTCTTTCACAGGAATCTGCATGCCTGTAACCTGCCTGGCTGTTTCAATTACTTCCTTTACTGAGTATCCATGGCTGTTGCCCAGATTGTATATGTTGCTGGATTCGCCGTTTTCCAAGGCGTCCATGGCCAGGAGGTGTGCCTTGCTCAGATCGGTCACGTGGATGTAGTCTCTTATGCACGTCCCATCATCTGTAAGATAATCTGTTCCAAAGATGGTGATATTTTCCTTTTCGCCTTTGGCTGCCTTCAGGACAAGAGGAATCAGGTGCGATTCCGGATGGTGGTTTTCTCCGATAGTTCCTGTTTCATCAGCACCGGCGGCATTGAAGTATCGTAGAGAGACATATCTAAGACCATGGGCTCTGTCACATTCCTTTAGGATATCTTCAACTATTAGTTTAGATGCCCCATACGGGTTGGTAGGCCTCACGGGACAGTTTTCTGTAATTGGGATTTCTTTTGGTTCGCCGTAAACCGAAGCACTTGAGGAAAAGATAAAACGCTTTATTCCATGCTCAAGCATGACTTTTAGAAGTGTTATGGTTTTTGATACGTTGTTTTCAAAATATTTAAGAGGGAACTGAACTGACTCTCCGACAAGAGAAAAGGCAGCAAAATGCATGACGGTATGTATGGGATAAGTTTTGAAGATTCTGTGCAGGAGATTTTCATCTCCCAAATCTCCTTTTATGAACTCTCCGTCCGGCAAGAGTTCACGGTGGCCGGTAGTCAGGTTGTCAAGGATGACTGCTTCTCGTCCATGGCTGATAAGCTCCTTAACCATATGAGAACCGATATAACCTGCACCACCGATTACTAGAATCATAAAATTTCAAACCTCATTAGGTTAAAGGTAAAAGGTTAAAGGCTAAAGGTAAAAGGCTGAAGGCTGAAGGCTGAAGGCTAAAGACCTTTCAGTTTATATATACAAAATAACGAATACTGGAAATTTTGGAAAAGATTACAGTTTAAGAGATCAGATAAGACGTGCTGATGTAAAGAAATATCAGGGATGCTGTCAAATTTAATAGCAGTGCGGTCAAAAACCTTTAGCCCTTAGCCCTTAGCCTTTAGCCTTCAGCCTTTTACCTTTAGCCCTTAGCCTTATTTATACGGTCCAGCAGTAAATTATATTTGCGTAAAAGTCTTTCGTTCTGCTTTCGCTCTTCATCAAGCATGCGTTCAAGTTTATGAATGAGGGTGTCCTTGTATTTATCTATCCTTTTCTCGTAATTTTCGATTTGCCAGTCAACCTGAGAAGAAAGCTTGTTCAACCTCTCTTCAATGCTTTGCAACCGGATAGCCATGCTTCCATTATCCAGGGATGCTGATGGATTTGATTGAATCTCCTCAATAGAGG
>JAHIKR010000380.1 GCA_018897415.1 Pseudomonadota bacterium | reverse complement strand
TAGACTTTCAGATAAATAATTTCACTGTGTTATCAGTCGTCGACGTATAACTAATACGCCTTCCTCCTTCTGGCCTTGTGAAATTAATTATCTGAAAGTCTATAACTGTTCACGGTTGAACAAACATAAGGTGAAAAAACTATGCCGGAAACTAAAATATTGATCGTCGAAGATGAGGCGATTGTTGCCGAAGATATCCACAACAGCTTGCAGAGTTTAGGATATATAATATCCGCTGTGGTTTCTTCAGGAAAGGAAGCTATCACAAAGATAGAAGGGAACAGGCCTGATCTTGTACTTATGGATATAGTTCTGAAAGGCGATATGGACGGTATTGAAGCCGCAAGCCAAATAAATTCCCGCTTTAATATTCCTGTGGTTTATTTAACTGCTTTTACCGATGAAAAAACTCTTGAGCGTGCAAAGCTTACGGAACCCTTTGGATATATTGTAAAGCCTTTTGAGGATAGAGAATTACATTCCACTGTTGAGATGGCTCTTTACAAACACAAAATAGAGAGCAGGTTAAAAGAAAGCGAGAGCTGGCTTTCTACAATATTAAGGAGTATTGGTGATGCCGTTGTAGTTGCTGATGTAGAGGGCAATATTCAGTTTATGAATGATGTTGCCTGTTCTTTGACGGGCTGGAAGCGTGAAGAGGGTATCGGCAAGACTCTTGCCGGTATATTTAACATTGTCAATGAGGAAACGCGTAAAAAGGTAGAAGATCCAGTAACAAAAGTAATTAGAAAAGGCAAAGTTGTAGGCCTGGCTAATCATACTTTATTAATATCCAAAGATGGAACGGAGATACCGATCGATGACAGCGGCGCACCGGTCAGAGATGAAAAGGGGAATATTATAGGCATTGTTCTGGTTTTCCATGACATTATTGAACGCAAGAAGGCAGAAGAGAAGCTTAAAAAGTCAGAGAAGAGATACCGATCCCTGTATGAATATGCGTTGTCCGGTTTATATAGAAGCAGAATAAGTGACGGCAAAATTTTATTAGCAAATAAAGTTGCCGCAGACATGTTGGGATACGAGTCTGTAGAAGAACTGATGAAAGAATTTAAATTTTCCGAGGCATATTCTTTAGAAAGAAGACAGGAACTTCTAAGAACTCTTGAGCAGCAAGGTTCTGCCAGCGATCTTGAGATAAGAGTTACAAGAAAGGATGGGAAAAAAGTAGATTTAATTATTTCTGCAAGGATATATCCTGAAGACGGTTATATTGAAGGTGCAATGATCGATATTACTGATAAGAAACGTCTTGAATCTCAGGTCCAACAAGCCCGGCAGATGGAGTCAATAGGCACACTGGCTGGTGGAATTGCTCATGATTTTAATAATCTGCTTATGGGCATTCAAGGATATACATCTTTAATGTTAAATGATCTTGATCCAGGTGACGATCATTATAATAAGCTCAAAAGCATTGAAAAACAGGTTAAAAGCGGTGCAGAGCTCAGCGCACAGTTGTTAGGTTTTGCCAGAGGTGGGAAATATGATGTTAAACCCACGGATATCAATAAATTGCTTAAAAAAAGCGCTGAAATGTTTGGACGTACAAAAAAAGAAATCACTATCAGAGAGAAATATGCATCTGATCTTTGGATAGTAGAAGTTGATCGGGGGCAGATAGAGCAGGTTCTTTTGAATTTATTTGTAAATGCCTGGCAGGCAATGCCGGATGCCGGGGACATTTATCTGGAGACAAGCAATGTCGTTTTCAGCAGGAGTCATGCAAAGCCTCATGAGGTAAAATCAGGAGAATACGTCAGGATATCAGTTACAGATACAGGTATTGGCATGGATGAGGAAACTGCGAGTCGTGTCTTTGATCCCTTCTTTACAACAAAAGGTGTGGAAAGGGGCACTGGACTGGGGCTGGCTTCAGCCTATGGCATTGTTAAAAACCACGGTGGTATGATTAATGTTTACAGCGAGTTAGGTTATGGTTCAACTTTTAATATTTATCTGCCGGCAGTAGATGCAAAGGTTGAGCAGATATTATTTTATGATGAGGAAGAGGTGAAGCATGGCAGGGAAGAAGTAATACTTTTGGTGGACGATGAGAAGGTTATTCTGGATGTAGGTGAAGAGCTCCTTAACGCACTTGGGTACAAGGTGTTTTTGGCATCAGGAGGTAATGAGGCTATAGAAATCTATAAAGAGAATAAAGATAAAATTAATTTGGTTATTCTTGATATGGTTATGCCCGGCATGGGTGGAGGGGAAACTTACAAGGTTTTAAAGAGTATCAACCCTGATATTAAGGCCATGCTTTCCAGTGGATACAACATTAGCGGCGAGGCAGCGGAAATTATGAAACATGGGGTTAACGATTTTATTCAGAAGCCATTTACAATGACAAAATTGTCTCACAAAATAAGGAACATTTTAGAGAAAAAATAAAGTAGGGTTCAAGGTTCAAAGGTTCAAAGGTTCAAAGGTTCAAAGGTTCAAAGGTTCAAGGGTCAGGGATCGGGAGCTTCTTCTGACCCCTGACCCCCGATCCCTGCTCAGGGCTACGTCATTTTCATAGACAAGCTGGTGAAATAGCAAATTTTCTTGCTTAATTTGTTTTTTATAAATTCGAAATTCGAAGCACGAAATTCGAAACCCTGGCCCAGACCGTGTCTACAGATTAGTGGACTGATTCCCTGGCTTAAACCGTAAAGTACGGTACATACCAGGGCAGGCTAGCACGTAGCACCAGGGCGGGCAAATACGAATGTTCCAAATCCTAAATTCAAAACAAATGATATTTTCGAAGACCCTGATAAATATTGCGCAACTGTCTGTAAAGTTTTGGTCATTTGATATTCGGATTTTGATATTGTTTCGGATTTCGATATTCGGATTTCGCATTTAAGCATCTTGAAAATACTTCTAATTGACTAAGTTGTAATCTACTTTGACGTTTCCCTGGATTCCTGTTTTTTTTAGTTGACAATCAGTTTTGAGTTGATTATATATTGCGCCTGCTTTTCTGGAAGTATTTCTTGAAGGCCGGGGGACTTGATGTTCCTGAGGCCTTTTTTTTGGATTTTACAAGGTAAAAAAGGAGGTGGTTAAATTGGTTTGTTCAACTGTTAGAGAAGGTATGAATTGCCCATTTATGACTGCAAAGGGATGTAATTACAATGGCGGGATTTGCCATGAGATTGATGAGAAATGTAAAGGATGTAACCGCAGTACTGAATTTTTATCCGGATGGTACTGTACCGTATATCCAGATCCATCTTTAAAATGGAAAAACGGGGATTGCAACTTTGCTTCTCATGTTGTCGTGGTATCAAATGGTACAAAAGCAAAACTTAATCCATTAAAGGCATCCAAAAGAAGGAACAGATAATGTTGCTTTCGATAGACTTTCAGATAAATAATTTCACTGCGTTATCAGTCGGACTTCTCGACGACGTACTAACATGTACGCCTTACTCGAAGTCCTCCATCTATCCTTGTGAAATGAATTATCTGAAAGTCTATATCTACAGATAAACCCCGCTCAACTCAACGAGCGGGGTTTTTTTATTTTATATCTTCCTGATTTTTAAAGCTCTTTTCCCTTGACATTTTTCCCATCTAACCTGTAAGACCACTCAGATACAAACTCGTAACACTTTAACTCAAGTTTCGCACCCTTTTTATTTATCAAATGTTTTAAATAGGCATGGAGGATGAGAATAAATGTTTTTTAAAAACAGCAAGTGCCTTAAAGCGCTACTGACAAGAGCAGGTATCAGATATTTTTTTGAAAAGCTAAATATGAACACTCGATTTCTGCCACGGCACCATACCCGCTCAATCTGTACG
>JAHIKR010000379.1 GCA_018897415.1 Pseudomonadota bacterium | reverse complement strand
TGAGAGTTGGCTTACTTATTGAAACGTTGGTATCCCTCGGAAGGTTACAAAACTAAAATAGCCTTGCACGGCCCTTTGCGAGACCGGAAGGCTATTTACAAAAATAACTTCTAATAATTTTTGGTGCCGAAGGCCGGACTTGAACCGGCACGAGTCGCCCCACTACCCCCTCAAGATAGCGTGTCTACCAAGTTCCACCACTCCGGCACATAGTAAAATCTAAGATATCAGCTCTGAGAATTTTTTTCTGTTTGAACCGGTACGTCAGGCTGGGAAGCCTCTGGCCCTGAAGCCGGTGCTGCTTTTGTTGCTTCTTCTTTCTGCGCTGGTTCCTGCACTGGCAAGTTTTCTTCGGGTTTAGCCTGTTGCTCTATAGGGGCTTTTTCATCAATCATAATGGAATCTCCGGTTTTATGACCGGACATGTGTGCAAGCCACAAAGATGTTAGCATAAATATTATAGCTGCCGCTGTTGTGGCTTTGGTTAAAAAAGTTGACGCACCCGTACTTCCGAAAAGAGTCTGACTGGAACCGCCTCCAAAAACAGCCCCCATATTAGCCCCTTTTCCTGTCTGCAGCAAAACGATCATAATCAGTGCTACGCAGACTATAATATGTATTGTTATTAGTATTACTGACATATTACCGTTTTAATATTATAATTACTCGGATTGTTAGGTTCACGGTTCAGGGTTAGCCTGAACGATTATTTGTAATTGACAATCTTACTAAAAGTATCAGGATTCAGGCTTGCCCCTCCGACAAGGACTCCATCAATATCAGGCATGGCCATAAGTTCTGAAATATTACCTGGATTTACACTTCCTCCATACAGTATTCTGATGGAATTGGAAAGCCTATCGCCAAATTCTTTTTCAATTAAAGAACGCAAAAATAAATGAACCTCCTGAGCCTGTTCTTTTGTTGCTGTTTTACCTGTTCCTATGGCCCATACAGGTTCATATGCTATGACTATTGTCCTTAGATCATCCAGAGAAAAATCTTCTAACCCCTTTTTTAACTGTTTGTCAAGTACAGAAAATGTATAATCTGATTCCCGTTCTTTTTCAGATTCTCCGACGCATAGAATTGGTATTAGATCAAATCTTAAAGCAGCCCTGATTTTTTTGTTGACAGTATCGTCATTATCACCAAAGTACTGCCGCCTTTCTGAATGACCTATGATTACATAGTTACATCCTGCTGATACAAGCATATCAGGTGATATTTCGCCTGTATAAGCGCCCTCTTTTTCCCAGAAAAGATTCTGCGCCCCAAGTGAAATACAGCTCTCCCTGATAATATCTGATACAGAGGAAAGCGCTGTAAACGGAGGTGCAATCATAACATCTTTTCCACTAGTTCCAGCTAAAAGTTTTACAAGCTGTTCTGATGTCTCAACAGCTTCGGAAATTGTTTTAAACATCTTCCAGTTCCCGGCAATAAGAGGTGTACGTTTTTCCATCTATTTCACTCCTGTAATTAAACGTCTCGGAATTTCCACAACCTATTAAAATTCCCACGACTTTAGTCGAGTGGTTAAATAGTCGAGTCGTCGAGTAGTCAACCACTTGACCATTTTCCCACTCGACCACTCGACCAATTGTGAGCGAAGCGAACTAAGGCTTAAAGTTGAGATCCAATCATGGCTGCCAGATCCACCATTCTGTTTGAGTATCCAGTTTCATTGTCATACCATGAGAGCACTTTAACCATGTTATCTACTACATGAGTTGTTTCAGAATCAACAATGGAAGACAACGTCGATCCGTTGAAATCCGAAGATACAAGCGGAATATCGCAATATCCAAGTATGCCTGAAAGAGATCCTTCTGAAGCGCCTTTGAGGGCCTGGTTTACATCGGAAACTGTAACTCCTGATTTTTCAATGGTCGCCACAAAATCAACAATAGAAACATTCGGTGTGGGAACTCTAACAGCGAGACCGTTTAGCTTGCCTTCCAGTTCCGGAATTACAAGAGATACAGCCTTTGCAGCACCGGTTGTCGTTGGAATCATGGAAAGAGCTGCAGCCCTGGCCCTTCGAAGGTCCTTGTGCGGGAAATCGATAAGGCGCTGATCACCTGTATAAGCATGTATGGTAGTCATTAGCCCGCATTTTATGCCAAAATTCTCAAGAAGCACCTTGGCGACCGGCGCAAGACAATTTGTAGTACACGATGCATTTGATATTATATGATGTTGTCTGGGGTCATACTGGTTTGAGTTTACACCCATTACAATTGTAATATCAGGATTTTTGGCAGGTGCAGATATTATAACCTTTCGTGCCCCTGCAGCAAGATGCTTTGAAGCATTTTCGTAATCTATGAACAGACCGGTACACTCTGCAACAATATCAACATCAAGCTCTTTCCATCTCAATTGTTCAGGATTTTTTATTGACGTAAACGCAACAGGCCTGCCGGCAACCTCAATTGAATCTTCTTTTGCTTTAACTTCTTTACCAAGATTTCCGTGAACTGAGTCATAAGTTAGAAGATGAGCCATTGTGGCTGAATCCGTGAGATCATTAATAGCCACAACTTCAACATCAGGATGATCCATTGCTGCCCTGAATATTAGCCGCCCTATCCTTCCAAAACCGTTTATCCCTATTTTAATGCTCATAATGCTCCTTATTATTGTTTAACATCTTAATAAAGAAAAATTTATCTTCGCTTGTTTCCTTTTAAAATTCCACTTGCCAGAGATATACTCTTTTTACCAAAAGTCTCCAAGCTCACCACAAGACTGCTTAGGTCCTCGCTGTCTCGAATATTAGCTGCTCTTATCAAAATTGGGAGGTTTACCCCGGATAGTACTTCCACATGTCCTTCTTCAAGAAATGAATAGCTTAAATTAGAAGGAGTTCCTCCAAACATATCTGTAAGAATTAATACGCCTTTTTTCTGGTCAACTTTTTTTATTCCTTCGGCAATTTTTTCACGGAGAATTTCAGCGTTTTCGTTCAGATCTACTGAAACCGACACCATGGCCTCAGGCCTTTTTCCAAGAATGAACTCTGCTGCATCTATTAATGCATCTCCAAGATTACAGTGTGCAGTTAACTATGCCTATCATAAAACTCCTT
>JAHIKR010000045.1 GCA_018897415.1 Pseudomonadota bacterium | reverse complement strand
TGCAATCCAGTCAAGCAGGCTCAAGATAAGAGACCTTTGAAAAATGTTCAATTTTGTCCAAGTTCAAGGAAGGCGAAAATTTTAACCGGAGGAATACATTGAGTATTTTGAGGATTAAAATTTGAGCCTGACGCAGAAATTGGGGAAAATAGCAGTTTTCGTTCAGGCACTAAATAGGCAGAGTTTGATATGAGCAAAACACATTGTTTTAAAAGCATTAATTTGAGCAATAAAATTGCGATAGAGTTTGTCTTTTTTATCTTAATTATTGCTTTGCTCCCCGGATGTGCCTCTCAAAAGGGTGAAAAAAAAGATCCATTTTTTGAGAAATGGAAGATAAAGGCTGAACAATCAAAGGGTTTTTCCCCTTCGGCCAGAAGACGTGCTGTTGACTTGCCGGAAAAGGCAATAATAGAAGAGAAAGCAAAACAAGAGGGCGTGGCGCCGGAGATATCTGAAGCGGTAAAGCCTGAAAAGCTTCTTCCTTCCGATAAAATAACCTTAAAGATGAGCAATATAGAACTGCCTGTGCTTCTCAGAACTTTGGCAAAAGCGGCGAATCAGAATATTATTATTAATGAGAAAGTAATCGGTAAAGTCAGTATAAATATTGAAGACGCTTCCTGGGATCAGGCGTTTAAAGGTATTTTGCGTTCACACGGACTTACCTATGCATGGGAAGGAGATATGATCCGCATTTTGACCTTGGAAGATATGCAGCAGGACATAGTGCGAGAAACCCAGAAAAGAGAGATGGAAAGAGTTGAGCCCCTTTTGACCAAAGTCATTCAGATCAGTTTCGCTGATGCAGAAGATCTTAAAAAAAATCTGGAAACATTTCTTGCAAAAAAGGCAGATGGAACGACTCATGGTTCTGTGATGGTTGATAAACACACCAATGCACTCATTCTTCATGCGACCATGAATGATATTGAAAGAATTCTCCCATTAATTGAGGAGCTTGACAGACCGACTCGTCAGATTCTGATAGAGGCTAATATAGTTGAAACAAGCAAGGAGACAGCCAGAGCGCTTGGGATACAATGGGGGGGGTTATATAAACGCAATATGCCCCGTGGTAAAACCGAATGGGTTACTGCCGACAGCACTACTGCTTTAGGGAATGCATTCGCGGACGATGGATTAGATCCAACTTCAAATCTTGTCGTTGATTTTCCAATAGTAGGAACAGGCTTGACTTTAGGTTATATAACTGAAAGATTGGGCAAGCATATGCTTGCTGTCCAGCTTTCTGCGCTTGAAGAAGAAGGCAGACTCAATATTCTTTCAAGTCCTTCCATTACAACGCTTGACAATCAGGAAGCTGAAATACAAAGCGGCAAGGTGATCCCTATCAAGATTACATCAGGTGAGAATATAGGCGATATAGAGTATAAAGAAGCGGTGCTCAGCCTGAAAGTGACACCGCACGTTATTGATGATAAAACTATTAAAATTGAAATCGAAACAACAAAAGATGAACCTGATTTTGCCAATACAGTAGATGGCAATCCAACAATTATAAAGAAAGAAGCTAAAACCACCGTAGTACTATTTGACGGACAAACCACAGTTATCGGGGGACTAAGCAAGGAAACGACGAGCGAGAGCGAGTCCGGAGTTCCATGGCTAAGAAAAATTCCTTTATTGGGTTATCTTTTCAAAGGTGAGTACAAAAGCAAGGATATGGAAGAAATACTAATATTTATTACTCCGCATATTCTTAAAGAGAGAGTTATGGATGAGTCCCAGGAATGATAAAAAATGGATTACTTAAAAATCGTCCATCTTAGCAAGGAACCTTTCTCCAATTCACCTGACCCGGAATTTTTTTTCCAGTCCAGCCAGCATGTCGCATGCCTGCAAAAGTTGGAATTATCTATACGTCTTCGGAGAGGTTTGAATGTAGTTATCGGTGATATCGGTACGGGGAAGACCACACTTTGCCGACAGATTATTCGAAGATTTGCACAGCAGGATGAGACAGAGACACATCTCATACTAGATCCAAAGTTCAGCAATCAGTCTGAATTTTTGAACACTATTGCTGAAATGTTTGGATTGGAAAAAGCGGAAAAAGATTCAGATGAATGGCAAATTAAAGAGAGGATAAAAAACTATCTCTTTCAAAAGGGAGTGGATGATGAGAAAAAGACTATCCTTATTATTGATGAGGGTCAGAAAATCCCTGTCTTCTGCCTCGAAATTCTCCGCGAATTTCTTAATTATGAAACCAATGAATATAAGTTGCTTCAGATAGTTATTTTTGCTCAGAGAGAG
>JAHIKR010000378.1 GCA_018897415.1 Pseudomonadota bacterium | reverse complement strand
TTGCTTTGCCGGCCTTAATAATGGCGGCGGTAATTTTTGTAGAATCAAACTCAACTACCCTTCCATCCCGCTTTTTGATTTCTTCAAACACTTATGCCACCTATTTATACTTTAATAAAAGTTATTAATTAATACCTAAATTGAGCGATTTTTTACTCGACCTGCACCAATCTCTTGCGCATCAAGGACTTGCGAAAAGTCTTGACATATCCATTGGTATGCCTACGCTTTTCGCAAACCTTGCTGCATCAAGATCTCGGCACATTTCTTCGCAAAAAATCGCTCAACATAGGTAATAGTAAAAAGTTAATGGGAGGTTAAAAATCTTTTCAAAAAAATGAAAATAATATAAAATTAAAAACGTTAATGATAACAGGAAGATTAATGCTGCACGTGAATCCTTATATGCAATATATAGTATAGTTGTCAACAAAAAAATCAACATATTGTGTTTTTTGGTCATAATACATTCGTAACCCATGGTTTCCATTCCTCATATTATCCATGGCAAAATTAAATCCTCAAGTTACAGTGGTTCTTAACAATATGTTCCGTCTGTTCATTCGTATAATAGGGGTATTCGAGTGACCTATTTTGATTATTTTGTAAATGTTCTTGACGAAGTGAAGCGTAAAAACTCATCAAATCGACGGCTTCGTAAAAAGTTCATATGCAAGGCGTGCGAATCTTGAGGAGAGAGGCGTACTGATAGTACGCCGCAATGACGAAAGGTGAAGCACAACGCCGCAGATGGGTTTTTTACGAAACCGTCATCTGTGACCGTGAGGGCTACGCCTCATATGGTGTTTATTAATCGAAGGGGTTACCCAGATATAATCCGCATAAGAAAGTTCAGCCTCGGCTTCACTACCTGCCGGTGCAAGAAAAATAGTCTTGAACGAAGCTCCTGTGCGGCGAAATGCTCTGTCTGGAACTCCAAATTTATGAATAATGTGGCCATTTCCAACGAGTACTATCATTGGATTTCCTTTTAAATTTTTTGAGATTGACTCAGCCATTATCTCTTCCCACACACATTGGGCCATATAGAAATTATCAAACTTTTCCCGTCCCTTAACCTTGTGTTTTTCAAATATTTTTTCTAAGTAGGCCTTGTGAGCAGCATCTGAAGTGTCTATTTCCTTAGGGAGGTGTTTCTTATCATCGTCAGAAAGGCTCTCGATTCCGCCAATGGCTATTTTTGACGGAATATGGAAAGGTAAATTAAGACCTACCAGTCTTATCTTGTTATTCTTTAGAAAGAGTAAAACATCCTTATATAGCTCAAAATCAAATTTCCAGTTAGCGTACCAGTGCATCTTTTCCATAAATTCTTCTTCACTCAGCTCGCCATCTGACCAAAGATAAAGAATCTGCTGGTATGATCGATCAAAGGCTTCCATGCCAACAGAAATATATGGATGCGACTTGAAAAGTTCTTTTATTAATCTGAGCTGAATATCATGGTGTGACGGGTCATTATGCCTTTCTCCGATATATATTACTTGAACGCCGTCAAGATCATTAACAAGATACTCATAAGATACTTGTTTGCCTGTATCCGTGGAAATGATAGTACCTACATCAAATGATTTTGATATATCTTTTATTAAAAGTTTCTTTATAGACAAAGCACACCCCCAAATATTACTAAGGAATACACCGAAAATAATAATGCTGATTAACCATCTATTTATAAAATTTCTTTTCATCATAATTTAGTTGTATACCTTGATCTATCAATGGATTGCATGTTATGATTAATTTAAATTTCACCCTGAAACACTAAAGGAATATAATAAATATGCCTCTTGACCAAAATCCCTTATTCAGAAAAGTAATAGCGCCATGGTATGACACTGAGAAAGCATGTTTTACAGTTATTGTATTCATGCTGGTTGTCTTTTTGTTCGGTATTGCCGGTATCTTAGAAGCAGTTGAAAAAATAGAATATAATGAACATATTTGGGTGCCTGCCCTTCTTGTAGCAATGAGCGGAGGTGTGATAGCCTCTACTTCAATACGCCTGATAAAAAGATATGCTCATCGGCTCTCAAAACAGGGGCCTAAAGTTCCATAAATTTTCTAAAGTCCATCTTTTTAAAACTATCTGTATTTATATATTTAAGAATATTAAGCAACCTTTTAGGAGGTATGTAACCGAGCAAGCTGCTAATTCTTTCTCCATTTTCTGCAATAAAACAGGTGGATGGCACCCCTCTTATACCAAAATCCAACGCTATCTTAATCTCCCTATCTGAATTTACCTTGATGGGAATAAAGTTCTCATTTAGATAGGAAACAACTGAGTAATCATTGAATGTTTCTTTCTCCATCTTTTTACAGTAAGCGCACAAGTCAGTATAAAAGTATAAAAATATCTTTTCCCCTTCTTTTTTGTTCAGCTCAATCCCTTGCTTGTATGTATACCACCTTATGTATTTTGAAGAAGCAAAACTGAAAGATAACGTAGATAAAATAACAATTATTATTGTCAAAAAACATGTATACTTAAATATAGTTTTCATCGTATATTTATCCAGAAATAGTTAATAAATACATTTTGTTTGATATAAGAAATATTCCTATAAAAATAAGCATAATCCCTGCAACAATGTTTGCATATTTCAAAGCCTTAGATGCTTTTTTTATAAATATAAGCATAAAATTAATAAATATAGAAACTATAACAAAAGGCATCGCCAGTCCTGCGGAATATATTATAAGAAGTATAACTCCCTGCCATACATTCTCCTGATTGCCGGCAAGAACAAGTATTGAGCCTAATAAAGGCCCTATGCAAGGGCTCCAGCCTGCGGCAAAAGCCATGCCAATTATAAATGTTCCCAGAAAATGTACGGGTTTTTTGGCTATGTGAACACGTTTTTCAAGATAAAGATGACGGATGCGGATTAAACCGGTTAAATGTATCCCAAATATGATTATTAAAATACCGCCCGTTATTCTTATAAAATTACTATACTTATATATGACAGTCCCAAGCAATGAGGCTGAAGCTCCCATAAGAATAAAAACAAATGAAAAACCTGAAACAAATGATACAGTAGAAAAAAATACCCTCCTTCTGATTTCTGAATTACAGTCTATCGTTAACTCTTCCAAGGAAAAGCCAGTTATAAAAGTAAAATATGAGGGTATAACTGGCAGTATGCAAGGAGAAAAAAAAGAAAGTAGTCCTGCAAAAAAAGCTGCAGGATATGTGACTGTCTCAACAAACATAGTTTAATCCTTTGGATAGGCTGAAGGCTGAAGTCCGAAGGCTGAAGGCTGAAGTTCTCTAACAGCCTTTTCTACCTTCAGTCTATTCACCTTCAGCCTTCAGTCTATCCACCTATACTACTGGCTTAACTCTTTTGATCGCCTTGCGGCTGCCTTTATAGCCTCTATTATATTTTGTTTAACTCTATTTTTTTCCAAAATCTTGAAAGCTGCTTCAGTAGTACCGCCGGGGGATGTCACTTTTTGACGCAGGATCTCAGGAGATTCATTGCTTTCTTCCATGAGTTTAAGGGCACCCTGTATAGTTGCAACTGTCAGCATGACGGCCTTATCCGGCTCCAGTCCGACTTTGATACCTCCCTCTATCATAGCTTCAGCAATATAAAAAACATATGCCGGCCCAGATCCGGAAAGAGCGGTAACTGCATCCAGGTCTTCTTCTTTAAATTCAACTACTTTACCTATGGCCTCCAGAATTATCTTTATTGTTTCCACATCTTCTGGTCTGGTATATTTGTTAGTACTCATTCCGGACATTCCTGCCAAAACCAAGGCTGGTGTGTTTGGCATTACTCTTATTATTGGCAATCTTTCTTTAGATTCATTATCAAGAGAGTTGTAAAGTAAATCTTCAATTTTACGTAAAGGAATTCCTGCCGCAATAGAAATAACTATCTTTCGATTTGGTATCTGATAGCCTTCATGCTCAGAAATTTGTGAAAGGACCTGATATATATGCTGAGGCTTTACAGCGATAATTACGATCTCGCATTCCGAAAAAACTTTAAAATTATCTTTCATTACAGAAATACCATAAGTCTTATTAAGAATATCGAGCCGATTTTCACTTATATCACTTGTATAAATCATTGACGGAGAAAAAATTCCGGTCTGGATAAGAGCGCCCACGAAAGCTTCTCCCATGTTTCCGGCACCAATAAAACCAATTTTCTTGTTAATTTTAGACACACTACCTCCTTAATATTTCGCATTTATAACGATTTTCAAAAATATGTTCCTTTTAAATATATTAGCAATATCTAATACATAGGTTAATTGTTTCAAACTTTACCTGAGTTGTATTGTAAAATAATTCTATAAAATTTCCTCTTCATCACCCTAAGCAGGAGCAGGAATCAGATAATTTTTTTAAAAAGCAAAATAATTAAGCATCAATTCTAAACCACTAAGCCTCGGAATCTGGTCAAGCCAGGCACATAGGAGATATGAATCATAGGATAATGGCATCGGCAATTTAGCATCATACTAACTGACCTGCCCGCAATGCTTCGCAACGCGAGGCGGGCGGGGTGGGTATGCCTGCCCGCCATCGCTCTCGCTCAGGCGAGGCGGGCGGGGTGCCGTTCTCGAAGCTGATAGAGTAATTGTATTTTGCTCTTTTAAAAAAATTATCTGATTCCTGCTCTCATTGCTGTACTCGAAGCCTCATAGCTTTTTATAGATCTACCTGCAAAAGAGCTTCAGGGGTGATACATTTAAATGCGGTATATACTAATGCTAAAATAACGCTTAAGATATTGCTAATATATTTATACGGAACACATTTTTGAAAATCACTATAACCACTGACCACTGATCTCATCCCTGACACCCGATCTATAATAAACGCAAACTGTTTCTTTTGACAATATATATTTCACTGTTTGACTTCAATAAAGATTTACTATAAATATATTTTATTAATGAAATTTTTCTTTTTAAGGAGTTACAAAAAAGTGATAGAAAAATATTTTGGATATTGTATAACATGCGGCAAAGAACTGATCCTAAAAAAATCGTGACGTCGTGTTTACCTTCTCTGCAGGTCCTGCAGCTCAGAATATCCAATAACAAAATTTGCTGACTCGATGGATGATGTTTTTGAAGAACGGCTTGCGAACATACGTTGTGACAGGCTATAAATTAAACTTTAATAAATCTATCCCCTTTATAAAACTTCTTGATGCGCCATTCAAATGACTTCTCCAAAAGAAACCCGTAGAATAACAAGCAATGCCTAAAAACTTCAAATTAACAATAGAATATGATGGTAGTTCCTATCATGGCTGGCAGAGACAGAAAAATCTGCGTACAATTCAAGAAGAGATTGAAAAAGCTTTAATGAGAATGACAGGGAATAAAGTTGCCCTGACAGGCTCTGGCAGAACT
>JAHIKR010000044.1 GCA_018897415.1 Pseudomonadota bacterium | reverse complement strand
TGGGGCGTGGGGCTCGAGTCTATACTGAGCCTGTTTTTATCTTTGCAATTCTACGTATGAGTTTCTCTGATGGCCGGAAGATCACATCTTTATGTGCAGGTTTGATTTTGATCTTTTTGGTTCTAGGATCATAATACCGTCGTGGTTGTCGTGTGACGCGGTGGAATGCTCCGAGTTTTTGTAGATATACTCTTTTGCCTCTCTCTAGTTCTTTGGTTATTTCTTCGCAGATTATGTCGATGAGTTTTTTGGAGAAGGTTTTACGGATGTGTGTCTTTGTAGATATTTTTTGTGCGAGGTCTGTCCTGTTCATTTAGTCCGCTTTTGAGATGGCTTTAGTAGTTCGTCGGCTCTCTTTTTTATTTTCTTTGCTAATTGGGATAGTTCTACTATAGTCAGTGGTTCTATCTTCTGTAGGAGTTCGTCCACTGTAAGTGGTCCTTTTCTTAATATCTCCTCTATGGATTTTTCTAGATCTTGAGGCATTATTGTTTTTCTCTTTTCTTTTCCTGCAAACTTTTCTGATGTCTTTGTGATTTTTGTGACTAGATCGTCTAATGTATGGATGAGGTCTTCTAAGACATTGTCTGATATTTTTAGTTTGGTTTGTGTCTTCATGTATTTTTCGAGGGTGTAGGGTCTTGTGACTGAAATGGTTTTTTTGGGCATGTTAGGCCTCCTCTGTTTGTAATTTTGCTAAGATATAATCTTCTATTGCATTGGATAAAAGAAGCAATGCCCTTCCTTTTCTGATATCTTCAGTTGATTCTATTAGATCTTTTATCTCTTGGTTGAATAGCTCATGGATTCTTTGTGATGGTGCCGCGTCTACTTCTAATCCGTAGAGTTTGCCGTCTATTCCTCCGGATTCTTTGAGCCATCTTTTGTTTTTTTGTTCCATCTCAGGTGGTGTGGGCAATGGGTATTTTTTTAGGTGGATTTCTTCTTGTGTGAAGATGTTTGGCAGTATTAGATCTTTATGTTGGAGGTGTTTTACTCCGTAGAAACGCAGGTCATCTAAGAATGCATCTCTTATGATCCATCCGCTTGTGTCGTAGTCCACGAGGCTGAAGGTGTAAAAGGATTTTCGGATATCTATCTTTTGTTGTTTTATCTCATCTACGAAGTATTCTGCACTGAGGAGCGATGGCTGCCCTCCTAGTGAAAGTATGGTTACCTCTGTTTGTTCAGCTATTCTTTTGAGTAATGGGAAATGCCCTGCTTTTTCTGCAAAGAGGATGATGTGATTATTTATGCCTATTTTTCTGTCGTTTTCGTTGTCGTCTACGAATCCCATGTCTTTGTATCGCATTAGATTTCGGTATTGGACCAGCCGGACAAACATTTTTATCATCTGTGAGTATTGGTCTACGTCATGGTTTAAGGAGTCTGCTCTTGCGAGTGTAGATTTTATGTAACTGTACCAGAATCCTCTGAGTAGTCCTTGTGTTGGGGGAAGTTTGCCTGTAACGATTCTTGTTCGTATCTGCCAGATTATATTTTTTATGAGTTTGCTTACATTTACTGGATATTCTTTGCCAGGTCCAAACTGTTTTATGAGCCACTCTTTAGGTTGTGTGTGGATTAGTTCTTTGAAATGGTAGATCCCTTCTCTGCGGAGCTTGACATCTCTTGGAATGGCCTTTTGGGTGGAGATTTCGCGAAATGTGGGTCTCCATCCTTGGGTGGCGATTTCTAATGGGCTTATTTCTGCGTTAAATGGCTCTGTGTTGCGTTTTTTTTGTTGTTGGTGGGGTTTGGTATTCATTTTAATCTGGAATGCTTACCATCCACGCATCTTGGATGTTTACTAGGGCGTCTTTGTATGTGATGCCTGCAAAACCATCTCTTCCCCAATCTTTGCCCCAGGAGTTTTTTATCCAGAAGATTTCTCTGTCGTCATCGTAGCCTACAAAGGCTATGGCGTGGCCTCCATGGGGTGTATTCTCTGGCTTATATGGGATTATTTCTTTTCCATCATACCATCCGTCGTGAACAGTTATACCTGCTATAACACAGCCTCTATAATGTATCGCGTGTTTTATGTTGTCTATGCCTTGACAACGTTCGTATTTGGCTATTGGGTATTCTTTGGCTTTTTTGTCTGCGTCAGGTTTTGGTTTTCCCGGGGTTTTGTCTTTGTATGGCCAGTATTCTTCTGGTGAGATGCCTTCTTTTTCCCATGCTTTTACTGTGCCTCGAATGCTGGATCCTTCGTAGTCTGTCCCTTCCCATTCGTCATAGTGTTTTGCTTTTTCGTATGCCCGGCGTTCGCTTAGGTCGGGGGGTGATCCTAATTTTCTCCAGTATAAGAGCTCTGCTACTCCTACTATGGCATGGCCTGTACAGGTCCCTTCTTTTCCTTGGTCCCTTACCATGGTGCATTCTTCTCTATTGTCTATGTGTCTGGGTAGGATCCTGGGAGGCGCAAGGAATGTTTTGTCTCTTGCGTCGTATGGATCGAATCTGCAGCCTGTGCCGAGACTTTTGAAGTAGGATTTATTCTTTTTGGAGGTCATATTAAAATTTTAGCAGGAGGTGTGGTGGAATGCAAGCTAAAAGTTAAAATTTTTGCTGGAGAATGGATTTTTGGGGATATAAAAATTTGCCTCTTAAACATACCATATATACTGTTAGTTTGAGGTGAAGTTCGTCTTCCCGTTGCTACCAGGGATACTTAGTTCCTTTCTCTTTGTTCTCTTCGGTTTGAAGGGGTTGAAGATTTCTAAGATTATCTGAACCACCTTTATCGACAGGCTTCTTATGATCAACTTCCCAGCCCACCTCTGTATTTTTACCATGCGAAGGTTTATATATTTCGTTACCTGCCGAATCCCGTCTGTATAAATTTGGATCCTTGCCTTGAATTTTCTTCCCTTTTTCCCATACCTCGTCTACGCGCTCCTCCGTAAACTTCCTACCTTTTTCATCTGAACCTCTTCTTCTTGTCATATACCCTCCTTAATCTGTAAATGGTATCAGTTTTAGTGTTATCATTAATATCTTATACTAAATCTTTTTATTATTCAAGGGATTTTATGCTCGTAGAAGTTAAAAATATGCTAAGTAGGGATGGATTGGTAAATTACCGAATGGTAGGGATATTCGAAGTCTCTCCTCCCCTAGTGTTTGAGGTGTGGGATTGAAGATACCAAAAGAAAAAAATACTTGACTTTTGTATGACGTTGGTTATACTATATTTAATATAAGGGTGTTAAATTTTTACCAAGTTTTGGCCTACCATAAAAAGGGCTGTTGATTTATGGCGAAAACTTACAAAGACGAACTAAACCGGGATTTTATCGAGGTTAAAACCATAGCTGAGATTTTAGGCTTTTCTGAGAGACACGCCAAGAGGCTTATCCGAACCAACAATTGGCTATCTATCAAGCGAGGCAAAAGATTTATTCTCATAGATGACTTCAGAAAAACCCATCCTGATCTCTTCTCCACCCTTTTGTCCAAAATTGAGCAAGTTGAAACAGAAAAAGTGGACATTTCGGACATAAAACAGACATCTGAGATTAAAAACGGTGTCCAAGATGTCCAAAAAGTCCAAAATTTAGAGAAAACGGACAAGGAAATAGTAGAGTTTGAGTCCCTTAGTAACAAGGAAATCCTTTACCAAAAGACCGTAAATACTATCCAGAGGCTTGAAAAGACCTTGGCTAACATAGAATATATACAGAAAGATACCCTAAAAATAGATGGCCGGCTAGAAAAACAGGCTAAGGAATTAAAGAATCTTACAGATCTGGTCAAGAAACAAAGGGAGCCTAAAATAATCCTTTGGCTAAAAGGGATTGTTTTAGTAGTTATGCTTTTGATGATATTGTTTCTGTTTGTGAAGGTTTATTCGATGTTAAAGACAATATAAGGAGTTTGTATGGACGTACTATCCTTGCGAAAGAAATTTAATCTTACCAGAGAGGATCTTGCCTCAATGCTTCACGTCTCTTCAATGGCTATTTACCGATGGGAAAAGAGAAGAACCAAGCCGAGACTAATTGCCTTGAAGGGCTTAGAAAGAATTGAGCAAGAGTTAGAGAGAAAAAACAAATGCCAGAAATAGAAGGTATAAAAGGAAAAGAGTTGGTATGGGTAGATAAAAATTTAGAGCGGCTGCCCATTTTTTATTTTGGCAAGCATGCTGAACGTATGATGCTTGAATTGGTTAAGAAAAGAAGGTTAATCCAGACAAAACAAAAAACGCCCGAGGGAGAAAGATTTTTTATTTTAAATCCGAGTGCCAGCTATGGATTATTGCAAGGATTTGATCAGGATGTCTATGTAGGAGTCATAAAAATTTTCAATGACTGGACTAAAAAACTTGGTTATTGCCCAAATAAATTAGAGGTACCAATAAAAGAGTTGTGTTCAACGATGAAGATCTCTAAAAATGGTCGTAGTTTTAAGGATATAACCTTGTCTTTAGAAAAATTTGATTCTACAGGCTTTGCAGCAGGAAATACAATCTTGGTGAGAACAAAGAATAGAACTGATGAGTATTTTAATAAAAAATCTTATTCTCTTTTTAAGGTAGATTTTAAGCGAAAAAAATCTATTTACATAGATAAAAATACAGGAGAAAAGAAAACAATCATAAAGAAATACACTGCTATCATTACCTTGGATGATTGGTTAAGAAATAATATTGAAAATGGGTTTACGACGGATATTGATAGCGATTTTTATTTTAATGAAATAAGGGGTGGGCGGACAAGATGCCTATATAAAATGCTTAATTTTATCCGTTATAGCAGCCCTGTTTTTATATCTTATAAAAAATTAATAGAAAATCTTTCTATTACCTCCAAAGAGTTGTTTCATATTAAGGAAGATATAAAGAGGGCGGCTGAACCATTAATAAAAAAAGGGTTTTTAACTAAAATAGAGTTTAATAAATCAGATGTAGGATTTTATTTTAAGCGGATTAAAAAAGGAAAAACAGGGAAATTACCAAAATCTGCTGAAGAATTGGCAATAGAAAGAAGTTTGGCATTAGAGATGTTAGAGGCATTAGGAGATGTTAAATCTGAGAGGTTTTATTTTAAAGTGGCTCAATTGGTACCAAAAGAGATAATTTATAAGTGCCTTAGTTTGGTTAGAGAGGTAGCCGAAACTACCCAGGTAAAAAAGAGTAGAGGAGCTGTGTTCGTGGATATTTTAAAACGAGAATGCCAGCAAAGGGGCATAAAATTTTTCTCTAACTCTAAGCGAAAGAATGAGTTATTATCACCTATTGTGGATAACTTTTTACAATAAACTATGTATTTTCCCGACGAGGCCGTGTCCTTTTTGCGATGAACCCGTGTCCTTTTTGCGATGAACCCGTGTCCTTTTTGCGATGAACCCGTGTCCTTTTTGCGATGATTTTTTTTATAACTTATTGAACATTAAGGAGTTGTAGCGCCTTAAATATAACGTTAAATAAACGATAAACAAACGTTAGATAGAAACGATTTTTAAAATCTCAAAAAGACTTAAAAACATAAAGCAAACCTCATTAGACAGCAACTAAACAAAAGTAGCAAGAATGGGTAGTTTTTAGGTAGCTGGAAGATCAAAAGGGTTGAAAATAAGGCAGAAACAAGGCTAAAACCTAAACAAAAGTGGAAGAAATCCAGTATGAATAAGCCGCAAGCCCTAGAAAAAAGGGGTAAAAACCCTATTGTTGTCCAGAAAGGGTGGATAAATAAGACAAGCTTTCCGGTAAGGTACTTGGTAGAGGAGGAAGTAAAACAGCTTTGTGAGGCCTGTAAGAAAGAAAGGAACAAGCTTTTGATTGTGCTTTTATTCCAAACCGGCTTAAGGATCTCAGAGGCTCTGGCGCTTACGCCGGCTTCAATAAGGAATTTTGAAGGGAAGCCTGCTATGGAGATAGTGGGGAAGGGCAAGAAGCTGAGAATGGTGGCTTTGCCGGTAAACTTGCGAGAGAAGCTGGAATCTTATGCCTACAGGGCCAGGATTGAGCCCTCTGGGAGGTTCTTTGAGATAAACAGGTCTAGGGCATGGCAGATCTTGAATGAGGCAAGGAAGGCCGCTGGGATTGAAAAACGGGTGTTTCCGCATCTATTGAGGCATTCTGATGCGATTATACGGCTGAGGAAGACCGGGAATCCTAAAGCGCTGCAGTATCATTTGGGGCATAATACGCCGGCTATGACCTTGAGGTATTTGTCGACATTGACGCAGGAGGATGCTTTGAGGGTACAGCAGGAAGTGAGTTTTGAGGAGTGAAGGAAGAGAGTTTGAAATAGGCGTTTTCTGTGGTATGCTTTATTAAAAAGGATAGATTGATGGAAAATTGGCTGAAAAGAAAGGCTATTTTTTTGGGTGGATTACGATGAGGTTTAGAAAAGATTTCAACTTTAAAATTTTCTCATTGGTTATCGCTGTTATATTCTTTTCAACCAATACAGCATATGCGATAAACTCATCCGAAAAGTCTCATCTCAGACTGCCTCTCACAGAAAGGCATAACAAGCAGAGGTTAAAAGATGCTTTAGTTGCAATGTTTAATCAATCATTACGGCAATATGAGAAAAGGATACATGAAATTGTGAAAATTTCAGAATACGATGATCGAGAACCAAAGTTAGTTTCCGAGTACCACGGCCTTCTTAAAAGTTTAGACGCACATGGATATTTAAATGGCACTTTGATTTATCCTTTTATGGGTCCAGATTTGTTGCCAGCGGAGTTTATTAAAACAATTCCTATAAATCGCAATTCAAAAGATTTTGAACGTGGTGAAAAAATCATAGAGAGGGTTTACAAAGATAGCTCTAAGGAGATTGTCGCTTCGATTCGTTCACATATACAATCTCACGAGCCGTTAGAAGCGATGGAGGAAGCAACATATTTGAATCTTCCGAGACCAGATGGAATGCAATTTATTTTTCTTATGAAAGGATTTAAGAGATTCTCAGATGAGTATGGAGAAGAAGCAGTAGAAAAATTACTTTCTGTTGTCTTGGAGAATGTATTGCAAGAAGGCGATAGGGTTTTGATCTTAGACAACGAGGACCTGGCCTTCATGCCAAAGATTCAAGAGGCAGGGTTTTCTTCTATTGCTGAATATCGTTTGTCGTTAACTACTTCTGAACGTCTATCTCTGAAAGTAGAAGAAGACATGAAAGGTGTGCAGATTCCAGACGTGGCTGTTGTCCTGGAAAAGCGTATGAGCAAAGGTGTTACACGAGGTAGAATAGATTCTATAACGCTAAACATTCTTTTAGAAGAGGCAGTCTCAAAAAATAGAATAGAGGAGTTCTATGAATATGATAGTAATTATTATATGACTATAAGTACATGGCCACATTTGTTAGAAGAGAGATATAAAAACCTTGCTGAAATATCAAAATCTTTGGGTGATTGGTGTGTTATTCACAATACTCAACAAGAAAATGTAGAAGGTATTTTAAAAGAAGGGGTAAGGCCAGGGAAAATAGGAACAGGATTTATGATATATGATTTTAAAAATAGACATTCGATTCGATTTGGCCTAAGTCATGCCGCTTGGCAGGTGATGGGTGGAAAATTGTCGATAGCGGGAATGATGGGATATGTAAAATTAGATAATATCGTGGCTATTATTGGTGATAAATCCGATAGGAGCATAATGATCAATTCCAAGGCTATTCAGGATGACATCGACGCACAAGGATTTAGTTGGTATGATATTACATGGGGCGAAAATGCAACAGCACACTTTGCCATAGATTTATCCATCGACAAAGAAAAGTTAAATGCTGTAATCAATGATTTTGTTAGTAGACATGAAGAAATACCAAAAGAACATGAAGAAGCAGTTATAAGTAGATTAAAGCAAATAGCGATTGTTTGTATTTGGATGGAAAGATTGAGCGGTGGGATAAGAACATTTATAGCTCATCAGAGTTTAAAAGAGAAGCTAAATTTGCTAAAGAATAGCCAACAAGCTACGCAAACAGGAAATTAAATCTATCTCACCAGACTACGTCGCAAAAGTAACACTTTTGCGGCGTTGGGAAGCCTGCCGGTACTATTTTATCGTCGAGAAGGGAAAATTAGGGTGCGGAGTTTTGCGACGTTCGGGGTGGGTTGCGAGCTTTTTAAATCAGATTTAACCCTTGACTTTGTTATTTTATAGTGTATACTTTAAGTAGAACTGATTAACATCGAGTATTATTAATCAATGAGGAGGCGATGAAAATGGTAGCAAAAGTGATACCCGCAGTGGAAGCAAGAGTACACCTGGGAGAGATAATGAAGCGCTCGTTTAAAAAAGGAGAACGCTTCATAGTCGAAAAATCCGGGATTCCTATGATCGCTATACTTAACGCTGAGGAATATACCCGGATTATACAGGAGAGAGAAGAGCAGTTTAAAATATTTGACAAAATTAAATCTAATGTCCCTGATGTATCTCCTGAGAAGGTACAAAAAGACGTTACTAAGGCAATTCGAGCAATAAGGAAAAAAAGTGCTTAAAACTGTAATTGATACGAATCTCTTTGTGAGTAGTATCATAAATAAAAGCGGTATCCCCGCTAAACTGCTACAGGCATGGCAGGACCATGATTTCTTATTGATTATATCTGATCAAATGTTGGAAGAGATGAGAAGAGTTTTGCAGTATCCGCATATAAAGAATAAATACAATCTCAAAGATGATGATATAGCAAAAGTCATAGATACTATAGAAAGGTTTGCTGTTGTATTACATGATGTAGAGGGAGTTGATGTAATTAGTGAAGACCCTGATGATAATAAGGTGCTTGCTTGTGCTATTGCAGCAGAAGCAGATTTTATTATCTCTGGGGATAAGCACCTTCTTAAATTAGGTAAATTCGAAGACATTCCTATTATGACTGCAAAAGACTTCTTGAAGAAAATGGAATCTGAGTGAAAATTTCAAAACACTGGCTCGTGGGTTTATATCTACCCACCAAAGAAAGTCCCTTAAAACGCAAATAAGAGCAAAATTCGGGGTATCTAGAGGGTGTATGCCTGCGTTTTTGCATGTTTGGCGGTTTTAGTGGTTTTTATCGACGGAGAACAGGGCTATAATGAGTGGTGATGAGGGATTTTTAGACGATCACGCCGCGATACTGCACAATGAGTGCGCGCTGACATGCGGAAAGGGGCGGTCAGTCCAGCACTAATTTACTGAGATTAATACACGCTTCAAATTAGTGCTGGACTGACCCACAGGCCGCCTACAGCTTCTTAGTCCCGCCTCATACTTCAGGGCTCTACACTACGAAGTGAATAGCCCCAAATCGATTTTACATCTTCTTCGTGGTGTAGAGTTTTGCCCTGAAGTATGAGGCGGGACGGAATA
>JAHIKR010000377.1 GCA_018897415.1 Pseudomonadota bacterium | reverse complement strand
TTTGTCCTGGATCAAAATTGCCGTGGGCCGATAACCGCTGCGCATGGGAAAAAGTCGAGGTATTCCTTTAATAGTTTTTCATAAGTTCGTTTCATATCTTGCAAAACAAAACAGTGGGTTTGAAAATGCAAGCTTCTTTTTTAAGCAGGCAAATAGTTACCACCGTCTGTTTTTCCGAAACCACTGTTGATTGAATCTCAGCTATGCGATGTCGTAATCGTTGAAGGAAAATGTTGGTACATTTCGCCATCAAATGTTTGGAGATAAGAATCCGCTATTACAAAACCATTATCATTGGCTGCTCAGAGCCACTATTTTAACAGATTGATAATAATGTCTTAAAATATCCTGATAATCGAACCCTTTTTGGGCCATCATATTGGCGCCCCATTGACTCATACCGACTCCATGGCCATAACCCTTTCCTTTTAAACGGACGCCATGGGCATCCGGTTTGATTTGAAAAAGGGCGCTTTTCAAGCTTGTCGCCCCAATCTTGATCCTGAAATTATTGCTTGTAAGTTCGGATGTTCCCTTATCCGAAACAACTATGACTTTCAGGGTACGGCCTGACCGAGATTCGCCGGCAGGATTCAGTTTTTTTATCTTTCCTATGTTCAGGCCGTACTTGTTCAAACGATTTTGCATATCATTATATGAAACAAAAAAGCTCCATTCACCATTTGGAATATTTGCGCTAAAACTGTCAGAAATCCCTTTAAGATACGGCAAATCAGCGGTCCAGACATTTTTTGAATCCTCGGTATGGCCGCCGCTGTTTGAATGAAAATAGGCAACAATAAGCCTTCCATCATAGGTGATTACCTGACCACGTGTCTCATCAACTGCCAGGTTGGACTCCGGAGTTTCTACGTCATAGCCTCCATAAACCTGTGAAGCAGTAGTTGCCTCAACATCATAATGTTTGTCAGCGCTTTTATCTTTAATATAAAGAGCATAGGTTCTGGCAGCTACCGCCTGAGCCATCAGAGCTTCTTTTGCCCAGTTGTAAGGCATTTCTTTTGGCACGACACCGTAGAGGTATTCTTCGACCGGAATATGATTAATCGCGCAAAGCCCTTCCGAATCAGTCGAAATTGTAAAAAACCCCCGGCAGCGGCGGCTATCCAGCGTGACGGTTGTTCCGTCAGACTCTACCCGGCACAGCTCGCTGTTTGATTTCCGCCCATTTACAACAATACAATTTTCTTTTTTTGTAAAAGTTACAGGTCCTGATCCGTAATAAACTCTTTTTCCTGAGAATGAGCCGGAAACAGTGATGTTTTTCTCTGAATTGACCGTTATTTTTTCTGCTCTTTCTTTAATCAAAACTCTTATAGTTGTATCTGCAATATGGGTTTTATACACAGGAGGTGTTTCAGTCTTAACTGTATCTGTCTGGGACTTAGAGCTGTCAGCCCATACTTCTGCAGATTGTATGCGCATACCATTGGGATATTTTGCCATGTATTGTTTAAAAAACTCATAAGCTTTTTTAAATTCACCCTTTTCATATAAGACCATTCCGCTGTTAAGCAGAGCATCCTCTGCTGCCGGACTGCCCGGATAAACTTTCATGACATTTTCGAATTCTTTTAAGGCAGCATCATACTGATCAAGATAAAGGCTGTATGTAGTTCCCATAAACAACAAAGCTTGCGCTCTGTTATTGAAATTATCCGAATAGACGGCAATTTCCTGGTATGTGCCAACAGCTTCCAGATACATTCCCCTGTTCAAGAATTCGGCAGCTGTCTTGAAACCTTGAGCATCATTGTATGCGCCGACAGCTGCTTTTTCCATGCAAAGAAAAAACAGGCATAAGAGGCCAAGAAAAAGGTTTAAAGCTGGTTTTCGTAACAAGGTCATTTTTCCACAGGTGATATTTTGCTGAAATCTATCCTTTTGAATTCTGAAACAATTATATAAGAGATAACCAATTGTATCATAATGGTAAATGGTTTAATGAGGATGTTGAAATAATAGAAAATTAAAAAAAGGGCTGCATACAGAAATATAAGCTGTAAAAGGACAGGCGCAATACGCTGTCGCGTTTCAGAAAACAAAAGAAAAAATATTCTTAAACTGTAGCTTCTGTCACGCATGGATTTGAATAAGTTATAAGGGCGTTTAATAAATGGCGCCTTAAGAAGCGTATTGCCGAAACTGGTAACAAGTGACACACTGGAGACATAACCAACCACCCTTTTTAAGAGCGATAATTCGTGGCGGGAATAAAACAGGTATGTATAAAAAAAAGAAGTAACAAGTATTAGAAGATAATAAGAGGTTCCCGCAACTTCATTAATGAAATTATTATGGGCCATATTCAGAAACAGATTGGCATGAATCTTAACGCCACTAATATATCCGTATAACGGGACCAGTTTGTTATCCCCAAGGCCTGTAGCCGTTGCGGCAATAAATACAATTTTATCATTAAAAAAACGACCGGGCACGCGACCAGCCCAGACATCATAAAATGATATTTCTCTTATTTTGTATGTATTGTCGATATTTACATACGCTCTGCAATATTTATCAACAGGAATTGTTGTCTTGCCGGTTATTACCCTGTTGTTTTCAACCCTGATTTTAGATCGCGGGATATTATTTATGTTTCTAAATATCTCAAGCGATATTGTCGGATAGAGCCTGTCCTGCACTTTGAAAAGGATCGGCATTTTCCTTAACACTCCATCATTATCCGGATATGCATTGGCAAGGCCCATACCTTTCAAAGAAGAAAGCACAAAAGGAACCATTGATTCAAAACCGTTTTCGCTTACAAATTTCATATCCTGTTTGCCGGAGATATTATCGACAAGCGGTTTGAACATCTGCTTTGAGCGATCATAAGCAGACCCGAAAACAACCGAAAAGACCGGTCCTTTTTTCATAATCTCAGAAAACCGCCTGTCCACATCCAGATCATCGTGGGGATCGCCGAAAAGGATATCGTAAGCCACAGCGGCTGGTTTGCCTTTAAGTATATTTGCAAGCAGATCTATGTGATATCTTCGATAGTTGGAAGGATTATAAGCGCCGAGATTGTTTAACGTTCTATCATCGATCCCGACTATAACGACATTGCTTTGAATGGACTTTTTATCCTCGTTGAACCGCTCACGGATTAATAAAAACTGAGAATAAAGGGTGTTGTCTATTTGTGTGAGTATATTGGCGGCAATTCCTTTAAGCAGGATGCAAATAAAGAGAATGGAAAATCCCACAATGGCAAGGGGAAAAATAACGATATATTTTCTGTATGCTGGATGGTGAGATTTCACCATTTATTCCCCATCCTTTTGCCGGTCATTTACGGATGGATACCGGTTAGTTCGTCGCGGGTCATATTCCAGATTACCCAGGTATCTTCCGAGAGACTCTTAGTGTCCAGATCCTGCTTTTTATATCGTCCTTTGGCATCTATTGTGATCTGCTGAAAGGCTTTTACAATTTCTACCCACTTTTCCATGGATACGGGATCCGGTCCAGCTACAGGATAAGGTTTCGATATAGCGGCATCTTTATATTCTGCCCTGTCAAATAAAGCGCTCCATGTTGTCACTTCGCCACTGTAAACACTAATCCGTGTGTGGTTGCTGCCCGTATCAACCCTGAATTGTGTCCCTCGTATCGCACATACTGCTTTATCCGTTCGAACCTGAAAACTATCATTTTTTGAAACGATTTTACCGGCATTTAACCAGATTTTACCGGCTGAAAGTAATATGGAAGATTTTCTTGAACCACTGGTTGTTTTAACTTTTTCAAAACATTGGAGGGAATTTTCTTCCATCCTGAGTATAGATCCGTCTTCAAGTGTAATTTCACAGCGCGATTCCGCTCCTGTCTTGATCCAATCGCCCTTATATACTTTCATGTCAAAATCAGCATCAACCCAAACCTTTCCGGTGGGAGATACAAATACGTCTCCGATCATAAAGGCTATAGTGCCTTCAGCTTGCCGGCCAGCATCCGCAAATGATGGAAAAGAAACTAGAGACAAATATATAAGTAGACATATATTTACTTTAAATAGTTTTTTCATTTTAAGCTTATTCCATCCTCATTCCTAATTCACGAACCGCCATAAAACAGGAGGCTCCTCGCACCTGTTCAATTAACCGCATATGCCAACTGTTTAAGGCGCTGGAAGCAACCACTTCCAGATTGGTAAAAAAACAATATCTTTTCCTTTGATCGTTTCATTGCCTTCAAAATCCCAGGTCAGGATCATGAGATTATTGCATCCGGTTTCTTTCGCCACCTTGATGAGTGAGTTTATCTCTCTGTTTCTTGTGGTTTTGTCGTTTATTTCATAACAAACCTGTATCAACTGCGCTATTGCCAGGCCCTCTTTTATCGCGAAATCAACTTCTTTGCCATCACGAGTCTTATAATAATAAAATTCTTTTTCTCTTCTCAGCAACTCGATGGCCACGAGATTTTCCAGGAGTCTGCCAATGTCCGGGGAAATCTTAAACTTTACTGAATTGATTATTCCAAGATCGTATGCATAGGCTTTCCTGGGGCTTCTCAACGATTCTTTTGCTTTATTGGAGAATCTATCGAGGTTGAAAATCAGATAAGCCTCTTTGAGGTACTCAAGATAATTTTCAACGGTGTGTACACTTCTGATCTCCAGTAAATTTTTCAGTTTGTTATAGGAAAACAGGGAGGAATGACTAGTTATCAGGTAGCGGCCAAGATCATAAAGTTTTTTTGCATAACGGACATTGTATCTTTTTACTATATCCTTAAAAAGGATGCTATCGAACAAGGTAGCGAGGTAATGTTTCCCGTCCAGGTTTCCGGTTACAATCTCAGGATAACCACCGGTTGAGAGATAGTCACTCAAGTTCCTGAGCAACAACCCCTGCCGTTCCTTCAGGTCCAGGGTGTCATCAAGATCGAAGTTCCTGGCAAGTAGAAATTCAGAGAAAGAAAACGGCAGTACCTGAAATGGTATGTATCTACCGGTTAGATGGGTGGCAAGTTCTTTGCTGAGAAGTTTTGAATTTGAGCCGGTTACAACCAGATTCTTCCCTCTGCGATGCAACCTGTTCACGAAAAGCTCCCAGCCTTTGACATTCTGGATCTCATCAAAAAGGAGATACCCTGTTTCCCCGTATACTTCTATAATAGACTTGAGAAGCTCATCAAAATCATCTGTATCCGCCAGCCGTTCATCGTCAAAATTCACATAGGCAAAATCAACGCCTTTAAGCATCTGAATGGCAAAAATTGACTTCCCGGCTCTTCGCGGCCCCATGATAACCTTAATAAGGCTGTTTGCCAGAGCCGCCCTTGCAGAGAGTACTCCTTCTCGCGGCACATAATTGCCTTTTAAGAAGGCGTCTCTTTCTGCTTTTTGACCAATAAGCGCATTTTTTATCATGAATCACACAAATTCCCGTAATTTTGTGCAGTATACAATATTTAGTGCAATTGTCAATGAGTAAAGGTCAAAACGACAGAAGAGCTATTTCAGGGGATTGGATGGACCACGCTATCTTTCCCCCTAAATTCTTATTTTGTTTTCATGGTAAAAGATCCATCCCAATCTTTTGGAGGAGGATTGATTTTATATTCATCACACCTGAGAAGCATGACTTTGCTTGGACCATCGTCAGGTGTCAGCTCCAACGCTGCTTTAAAAAAACTTCCGGCTTTTTCCCAATCCTGATTTCTGTATGCATAAAGGCCGTTGGAATAATTATCTATTGTCTTATTCATGCGCTCATCAATATCTTCCGGATAACCTAAAAGCTGATAAATTGTTACCGGCTCTTTTTTTCCCACAACATTGATTGAATCAATTTCCCTTGCCATTGTTTTATTGCCGGATTCCTTGTAAGTCGTTTCGCTAATCAGCGTGTAAATTCCGTATATTTTATTAACTCCTTCCAGTCTTGCTGCAATATTAACCGTATCACCCATCATGGTATAGTCCATACGGTTTTTTGAGCCCATATTTCCCACAACTGCTTGGCCTGTGCAAATACCGATTCGCATCTTGAGTTCGGGTTTATTTAATTCTTTCCATTTTATGCGTAGTTCAGCCAGTCTTTTTTGCATTTCGATACAGGATTTGCAGGCCACTTCGGCTTGATTTTCGAGATAATTGGGCGCTCCAAAAAAGCAATGATAGCATCACCTTCAAATTTATCCACAGTCCCTTCATTGTTTAAAATTATATCAGTCATTTCAGTTAAGAATTCGTTTAATAATTCGACCAGTTCATGAGGTGTAAGTGATTCGGAGATACTTGTAAACCCCTGAACATCTGAGAAAAATGCAGTAATTACACGCTGCTCCCCTCCTAAAAC
>JAHIKR010000376.1 GCA_018897415.1 Pseudomonadota bacterium | reverse complement strand
GTTAAGTGCTATATTTTTAAAAGGTCTTATCCTGGTCCCAAGTTCCCAGCCTTGGGCTTTATAAGTATCAACGTTTGAAGGAGTCCAGTAACCGTTAAGAGTTGGATCCTCCGCCCAGTTAATTTTATCTTCCAGATCCCAGTTAAAATATGTAACCGTCATAAACAGCTTGTCATCAAAAAGGCTCTGTTCAACTGTGGCATCTGTGTGCCAGCCTTTTTCTGGTTTTAGATCGGTATTTCCTATTGACCAGCCATCATCAGGCCAGTAAAGATCATTCATTGTGGGTGCCTTAAAGTGCTTTCCATGGCTTAATTTTATGACAGTTCTTTCGAATGGATTTATAATGAGCCCGTAGCGGGGAAGGTCTTCAGTGCCGAAGATAGAATGGTTTTCCTGCCTTATGCCGGCTAATAGTTTAAAAAACTTGCAGGGTCGATATTGTGCCTCTGCAAAAACGCTTTTAGTGAATACTCTATACTTCATGGTTGTCTTTGTGCCTGATTTTGTAATACCTGTATCGTCCAGATCCTCCTGCACATTTTCATAGTCAAAGTTCTTGTATTCTGAACCAAACATCAGACTTGCGCCCCTGTAAGGCTTTAACTCTAAATTTCCCTCGGTACCAGTCACCTTATTGGTGACCCATGTTTCCTCTCCTTCACCTGCAACTTTTGGCCATACCGCAGCATTGTTGCGTCGATAATTATAACTTTCCATATAAGTATAATCTGCCTTAAGGTTTAAGCAAAGCCATTCGCAAGGCTTGCTCTTGACCTTTATAATCGTATGGCCGTCTTTATCTATATGACGGTCAACAAGACTTCCGGCATTTTTATTATAAAGCTTTTGTCCCTTGACAAAATAGTCATCAGTACTGTCAGGAGGCTTGACGCCAGGCTGGCCGAATTTTCTATGAATATAATCGCCATAAATGCTTAGATCTATTAAATCGCCTTTATCAAGTAATAGCTTGAGAGAGACATCTTTGTGAGTAAGATCGCTGTTATCTCTAAATCCCTCGGTTTCGTGGCGATTGGCCGTCAAATAATAACCAAAATCACCAAAAGCAAACATGCCATGCTCAGCAGATAACCTGTAAGTGTTTTCAGAACCATAACCTGCACTTGCTTTTGCATCTATTATATCGCGTTTCGGCTCTTTTGTTATGATATTGACAGTTCCTCCCATGGCACCTGACCCATAGAGAAGGGAGCCCGAACCTTTTATCACTTCAATACGCTCAATATTATTAAGGGGAACCCCTTGTACGCTTGCAGAACCGAGGGATGGCGAAACAATACTGACACCATTAACAAGAACCTGAGTTGCATTGTTACCCATACCCCTTATATGGATTTCTCCGGTGGCACCGCCATAATTTCCACGAGTTCTCCAATCAATCCCCAGCTCGTTACCAAGAAGTTCTCCCAGGCTATTTGCCGGAGATTCGTGAATGTCTATTTCATCCATAATGATAACAGCGTTTGGGATATCTTTTCGCTTCTCTTTGGTCTTGGTTGCACTGACCACCACCTCATCTAGCGTTATCACATCTTTCCCTTCTTCCTGTGCATAGACTGGAATAGATAACGCAATAAACAGACATGCAAACAATACAACAATAAAACCCAACAACCTCTTCATTTTCTTATTTCTCCTTTCCCCTCGGTCAGAATTGTTATTTGATCCGTCAGACAAGTCTCCTGGCTCGCGGCAACACCTACTTTCCACACCTTCCCAACACCCCTTTTTAGAGAATTAGTGGCATTAAAGTGGATTTCGTTCCGCTTACAGTTGCGGGGCAGCGCCGGCATTTGACCGGCTTCCTTGATCTGACAAATTGCAAAAAAAATCCCCGAATCGAAATTAATCGATCCGGGGATTTCCCTTTTTTATCCTCTAGATCATATGACGCACTTTTTCAGCCACGAATATTGCGCCAAATGTTCAGACAGGTCTTCTGACTCTCGGATCATCCTACTTGCCGCGCCTTCCCAGAAAGCCAGTTGTCGGTGACCAGTGTTTAGTGGTCAGAAAACAACTGTTTACTCCAGTGGCCGGTGTTAGTTACAGCGCCAGTTTTTACTGTTCACTGTTCACTGTTCACTAATCACTCTTTTATGCGACGTTTGTCCCCGATTACAGCGGCGGGCCCGTCCCTGATTTTCACAGGGTTCCCTATTATGCTTCAACCTAAGTTGAGCGCCTGAACAAATTTTACATATACATAAGCTTAATTAAAAACAAGCTCACAAGTCAAGAAATTATTTTATTTCTCCTTTTCTGAAACACCTGCCTCTTCAAATGTTAACACTTCATTAAAAACCCGCAGAGCAGCCTCCATAATCTCCATCGCCAGCGCTCCGCCCGTGCCTTCGCCAAGTCGCATCCCTAAGTCAAGAATGGGATCAAGCTTAAGATGCTCCAACATCACTCGATGCCCGGGCTCTTCAGAGCAGTGTCCTGCAAAAAGATAATCAGTAACGTGCGGACAAAGAGTATGGGCAATCAATGCCCCAGCCGTTGATATGAAGCCATCAATCATAACAGGCCTGCTGTGATATGCGCCGGCAAGCATACAGCCAGCAATTCCGCCTATTTCAAAGCCGCCTACTTTAGACAGAATATCAAGCCCGTCTTTTCTGTCCGGCTGATTTACCTGAATTCCAGTATTGATAATATCTCGTTTCCTCTTGAGCCCTTCGTCATCAATCCCTGTTCCCCGGCCAACCATTTTCTCCAGGCTGCTGCCGGTTACCACTGCTCCGATAGCCGCCGAAGGAGTCGTATTGCCTATCCCCATATCACCGGTACCCAGGATATCTACACCTTTATTGAAAAACTCAGTAGCCAGCTTAAACCCGGTTAGAATTGCTTTTTCAGCTTCCTGACGGGTCATGGCCGGGCCTTTTGCAAAATTTGAAGTACCATTGGCAATTTTGTGTATTAGGAGACGATCTCCGCCATCCATTGAATCCGGGTCTAACTCAGGAATGATGCCCATATCCACCACCCAGACCTCTGCACCTACATGCCGGCAAATTGCATTTATTCCTGCGCCTCCTTTCAGGAAGGTCATGACCATAGCTCCGGTCACCTCCTGAGGGAAAGCACTTACGCCTTCATCAACCACACCATGATCACCAGCCATAACCAGAACAGCTTTTTTAGTTATAGATGGACTAAGATTTTTATATATACCGCTCAACTGCTCAGAAATATCATGAAGCCTTCCCAGAGCTCTCGGAGGCATAACCAGTTGAGCCGTACGCTCCCTTGCCTTAATTATCCATTCCCTGTCAACAGGGACAATCCCATCCAGAATTTCATCAAGTTTAATTTCTCTATCAATCAAATTTTTACCCTCCATTAGACTTTTAATCCGCAGATTACACAGATTTTCGTGAATTGGGGGCCATAGGGGGGAACGCTCTTAACTTATTAACTTGCTATTATCTCAAATGAATTAAAGTTAATAAGTTAAGATCGTCCCCGAAATCCCCTATCCTTCAACTTCCGTGCTTGATTTAAGGTCACCGGCCAACACTGGGCATTTATTTCTTCTTTTCTTTTTTCAATTTTCGTTTTTCCTTTGGATTAAGATGGGCCTTTTTCTGTTGTTCCTTTTTGCCTTTGTCTTTTTTTCCCTTTTCACCCATATCTGTTTCTCCTTGTTTGAATTGGAATGTAAAATAGCCTTATTTGCCACAGCATTTTTTATACTTATTCCCGCTTCCACATGGGCAGGGCTCATTGCGGCCAACTTTCTTTTCGGCCATTTTTGATTTTGGTGGATTCAATAACATTTCTAAATCGGTAATATCCTCTGGTTTATCTGGTTCTAATCCAATTGTATATTTCCAACACTTTTCTTCAAATATCAATGCTACTTCTTTCAATCTTTCTTCTGTTTGTACATTAACAACAGCGGGCTTCTTTTCAGTACCTAATTTTGCCGTTTTTTGACCGTTAAAAATTTTTTCCATCTTTTCACCATTAAAAATATTATAGGATTCATCTACCGCATAACCCCCAAATCACCGGCAGGCAAAACGGAGCGAAGCGACGCCTTTGCCTGTCCGAGTGAATTTGCCTTGTGTACGCCCGGCATGGGCGTGAACTTATGGGGTGAAAGTCCTCTGTACGTGAATCCTGTTAATGAGCCAAACACATTAGCAAAAGTATTAGCCGAAGGCAAGGGCGGAATCGTGAGAGACCATTCATTGTCAAGGTTTTTTGCTGTCTATGTTTAGCCCGTATTTCTCACGAGCCGAGTTTGCCGCATACGCAAGGCGCAGGCCATGAAGCCGTGGCGCTTCACTGCGAATGGCCTGCAACACAGCGGATGCGGTGAAATCGGCTTGCCCAAAGGGTGAACAAATCATAAAAAAATTTGTTATAAATTCCACAAACAAAGTGTTGAACGGCTTAGCAGACAAAGATAGTTATAATTTTCAATAATACAGATATATTATGCATTCTTTTATGAGTTGTTCATGAGAAATGCGGGTTAGAATGCTAATTTGACAATATGGACTTTTCCAGTATTAACTTCCACAAGTTGGAGTCGTAATTGTTTAGCTGACTTTGCCTCACCGGGAAAGAAAATAATTCCATGCACAAGACTCTTTGGCTCAATTGCCCTGTTTTGCAAAGTCTTCTCACGCAAATCATTTATAATTATCTCTCGCGCATCATGTGCATCAAATCCTACTGCCCCACCGATGGTAGCTCCTGCAGCAGCTCCGACTGCTGCACCTTTGCCAACTGCTTCAGCTACGTTACTACCTGTTACAATACCGATGGCAGCACCTATGAGAGAGCCTGCAGCAGCACCCAAAAGGCCATGATAAGCTCCCTCTTTCAAAACATTCTTTGTCTTTGTATATTTTGTAGCCCTGTCGTAAGCAACTTGGGTGCTTAAAATCGGCCAGAGATTACCTTCCGCATCTTCAAGGAATGTCTGTTGCCCGTTAATCTCAAATGCATTCAGTCCCTGGTTGTCAAAAATAACCTGAACCGGCAACATGCCAGCGCCACGCAAATCAAATCCAAAGGCTTCTTTTGCTTCAGCAATATCAACATAGGCCTTGGCAGCTATATCTGAGCCTGCAACATTCACTATGTTTTTGTAAGCAGAAGGCATCTTAAACGGCAATGGTTTTGCCTTGTAACTTTTTGAACAACCTGCTGAACAAACAATGCACAGCACTACAAACAAAATTGATATTTCCTTAATTTTCATAATCAATGCTCCAATTTATTAATCTGAGAATCCTGTTATAATGAGATAAGGGGGTCAAACATAGACTTGATAATCATTTTTTCCTTTATCAGAAAAAGCACTATACTGGTTTTACAGGACCACCCAAAACAGAAAACAATAACACAAAGATTAATGTTTGAATGATCCAGCCGATCAAGCAAACTCCTACAGCTCGCAGTGTACTCTTGTAATCAAGGGCCTGTCTTACAGCGATCACCATTGCCACCAGCATCCAAATTGAAGCTGCTAAAAAAATCACCACCCCCACCCCAGGAATGACACCTAATACTCGAATCAAGCCGGGAGAGCTCGAAAAGCCGATAGTGCGCAGCAATTCACCTTGATCTGCCTTGGTTTGCGGTTCTGGAAAGAGTTTCGTGCCAATAATGTAAGTGAGATAGACCCATATATACCACCCGACAAGGGCCGTGATCATCCCTATCAAAATCCCGCCGAACCCTAAACTTCCAACACTTCCTACTCCGGCAGCTATACTGGAAAGAACAACAACCCCCATGGCTTGAAACATTGCACCCTTGTCAGCTTCAACCTCTTCATACAGGCTAACATCCAATTTAGCAGCGCGAATAATACGATCCTGAAAATTAGTCATTATACCCCCCTGAATTTATTTAACATTTCATCTCAAGAATACTCTTATAAAAAGGCTTTTTAAGTCCTAAATACTGATCTAAAGTTTAATATTACGCAACCAAAAAATGTTCGGACGCAACTAAGGGAAGTCAACTAAGAGGCAACTAAGGGCCAGTTGGGGCCAGTTGGGGACGTCCGTAAAATATTAACTTTCTCGTTCCCCATGCCCCTGTCAATTATAATGTCAAAATGTCACGGACGTCCCCTATCTTTCCTCAACACGCCAGCATTGGGCATCCGTGTTGAACCGCTTGTTGTGCGCTAAAAAGTGGTGGTGGCATTGATTCTATGGAGCGATAGGCCTGCATGAGCCATGGTACTGTGATGCAATTACTTTCGAGAAGAACTTCGTGTGTCTAGAATGCACGGCTATTAGCTCTTGCTTCCCATCGAACTCAGCAAATATAGTAGTAACAGAAATTCCTCCCATTGGCATCGCTTCGACAAACGTCATAACACCGGGACCGACAAAACCTTCGACTTGGCTAATGTTGCCTGAATTTCCTGACATTTGGGCAGTGCAAGACAAACCCTCGCCACGACGAATCTGGCGAAATGTCAGTGAGGGAAATCCCTTGTCTACCCCTTCATGAAGTGTCCATTCTCCTTTAGAAGAAATAATCGTTCCATCATTCTTGAACTTAAGCGGCTTCCCAACCTCTGTGATGTCAGCAGATTTGCCAGCACAGAATCTGCATTCCAATGCTGAAGTGCCCATTAGTGTTTGGTATGCCAGATCCTGCGAGTTCGCTTTCGAATTAAGTCCAAACAAGACCGAAAGTACACAATAAAACATCGCAATCGTTTTTCTTGCCATTATCTCATTCCCCCATCTTAGCACTTACATGTCCTGACGCACAATGCTGCCAGTCACCAGTGCAAAAGGCTGCCACGTAACGTATAAAAAGTGTAAATTTAAGACAAACCAAGGCTTTAATAAAAGCCCCAGCCTTTTGCATCTGGTGCACAGGCTTGTTCGGTTTGCATTATTCAGTAAATTCGTTTGAATATTTTTTTGTTTCTTCAGCTTTTATAAAAGAACAAGCAAATATAGCTGCAAATAATCCTAAAATAACGCTAGTTATTAACCACCATAAAGGGTCAGCAAAGTCTTGTGACTTAATTGATAGATGTACAAGAATTGCTGAAAAAATTGCATAAACTACAGTTAAAAATATACTAACATAATATTTAAAAGTTGGAGCTATTCTTGCGCCAACAATGACGAAGGCAAATGGGCCTGCAATGCTGTTAGTAAATTGACAAAAAATGTTTATTATTTTTTCAGGCAGTGGCACAAGGGAATTAACTACTCCTATTATAAGCTGAACTCCAATAAAGGCTGCTGCTGCAGCTGGCAGCATCAATATCCACCGAAGATAGTTTGGTATATTCATTAATTCACCAATTTAAATAAATGTTAAATCTTCTCTCATAAAAATTATTAATAAAACTAAATGATCTAAATGATATTATTTAAATTCTGTCTTCTATGTATTCGTATGCAACCGAACCTAATCAGCCGCGTGGCTTTTTGCGTCGGATGAATTAGCTTTGTTATACTCACAATTCATGGTTTTTATTTCGCCATCGATCCACATTACAAACGATTTTTGGGACGAAAAAACATGCCTTTCGGCATTAAACACCAGGCGGCGGTTCATGGTTGCCACATTTCCTTGTTTGGCATGAACAACCTCTTTCAAGGGATTTTCGAAGGTGCCATAGAAACCTACACGACGACTCAAAGGAAAGAAAACTTCCGATTCCCGCGACCCTAAGCCAATGGGACCCTTACGACCGGACTTCCAATTTATAGTTACCGGATGATCCGAACAGATAAACTCTGGTCCGTCTGAAGGCGCAATTATCAATGACCAAGTTCGTTCACCGAGAATCGGCAATATCTTGTCGAAGGTGTTCAGTTCGACCCGGAGATTGCCTTCAGGGAAAAACTTGATTTTATAGTTTCGTTCTTCTATAAAGCGTTTCACCTCCTCGAATGATACGTAATCCGGGATTTTTTCGCCATTCTCCCTCGCTTTCTGGACATGATGATCAAACAACTTTTCATCCGATACTAGCAAGTCTCCGATGATGTGAATTGTTTGTTCTCGGGCACGGTTGAAGGATTTGCGAAAGAATGGATTACGTACTGCGATGAGGCAAATTAGATTGAGAATCGAGTTGCAATCTTCATCGTTAGGAAATTTTCCTGTGGAGACTATATTTGCAATTGCCTGCCCTGCTTCCTGCTCCAATGGAGAAAAGGCTGTTTCGATAACATCCGGCGGGTGGCCGTCGATATCGACGCGATTAAAATCGAGTTCAACTGCAACATTTTGCGGTGATGTCCGAAATGTACGCCCAGATTCGACTTCTAGCACAAAGAACTGTCCTTCCTTAGTGCCCTTGTCCGTGAATCGAGCCAAGTATGATTGCGGCAGGTAATGATGACGCCTCGCTGTCGATTTCTTTTTCATATTAGTAGGTATAACAATTAGTCTGTGAACATTCACTATTTTTTAGAATAACAATTATTATATATTTAACCTAATAAATAATTGACATTTAATCAAGGAAAGAGCAAATAGTGTCACATCTTGATTAACGCACTTAACTCCCTAATTTGTTTCATAATTTAAAATAATTATACCTTTTTTCAATTCAAAAGCAAATACCTTGATTACCTTATTTCTCCTCCTCCCAGTAGACATACTTTGCTCTGCCATATGGAATTCTGACAACCGAATGGTATACCTTAATATGCTGCTGGGCCATTATTGCCCATGAGCTGTGATTCTTTACATACTCTTTGATATTGTTTTGTAATGTCCGGCAGAGGTCATCATCTCTTAGAATCTTAATAATGTTTTGTATATATTCCTTATTGCTCTTGCATATCAATCCGCCCTTGCTGCGTTTAATAAGCTTTCTGAAGGCTAAAAGATTTGAGGTTACAACAGGCTTGTGGAAAGCAAAACACTGGGCCATAATTCCGCTTTGAGCGCCCTTCTCGTAAGGCAAAACCACCACGTCGCTTGCAGAAACAATCGTATCGAATGTATGCTGGGGGAACTGTCCCCGCAAAACCTTGATTCTGTCATTTACAGGAGAATTGTTTATCGCTTCATAGAATTCTCTTTGATACTCTTGATATTCCAATCCCCTCGATTTTCCGGCAACCAGCAAAAGAATATCATCAGCCTGTTTGCAGATCTCCGGCATAAGTTTCACGATTTTTATAAATCCCTTGGACGGCCTGAAATAGCCGCATAAAAGAACCACTTTTCTCCCTTCTATCCCCACCTTCTTTTTTGCATCTTTTATGCCCTCAACCTCTCTGATACCATGATATATAACGTGAATCTTTTCCTCCTGTCCAAAGTGTTTTACCAGAGTATCCTTTTGAAGTTGCTCATGAACAATCACCGCAGAGCTTTCGCTCACAATCAAACTCAGAAGAGTCTGTTCGGCATGATCCAGCTTTTCCTGAACGGTATGCAGCGTTGTGACAACCGGTATGCCTACGAGCTTATACATAACAATCAGCCCGATAACCTGAACACCCCTTTGCGGACCGTAGAGGCCATACTCATGTTGAATGTGCATGATGTCCGGAGTGAATTCAGCACTGATATCGTATATCTGCGTAGACATCGACGTGCTCTTCGGCCTGTAAACAGGAAAGACGCCTTCGCCATGAGCTCCCAAAGGGCTTACGACAAAGGTTTCGTTGCCGATCTTTTTAAGAGCCTCGTTCAGATAGCTGGTATAGGTAGCAATACCGCATTCGATAGGCGGATAGGTCGATACAAAACCGATTCTCATTTTTTATCTCCTCAGTTTAACCTATGTTTAACATACCTAATAATTCATCGATTGATGTCTCAGCAAGACATACTGTTTCGTCGCAGGCTCCGTAATAGTTTTTAACCGAGCCGTCCGCTCTCACCCCCAGTGAAGAAGGTCTGGTGATTCACTATACCATATGGATGGTTTCCCAACGCAAAAGTCCTCGAAATAGCTCGCTATTCCTGTGGTTTTGCTCAATCAGAAAGTCAACCATTATTTGCGCAATTAAATTTTCGGCCGCCGTGTCCGGCAAGCTCATTATCCGCTGAATTATTTTAGGGATGCGATACTTCTCATCGGGAAGATGAAGACTGGTGATTACCCGTGATGTATCCCTTAAGATCTTATTTGCTTTTTTTTCAACTTTCAGCCCTTGATACTTTTTTGCTTGCATATCATTGTGTCCTTAAGGTCGTAAGTCTATTCATCAGGACAGATCTTCAATTCCAGCCTATCCTCGAAGTTGATTTTCCGGTCTGCGATCATCCGGCAATGATCATCTACATCGGGGGCCGGGAAGCCGTGAGGCAGAGCGCTACCAATTCATCGATCACGGCCGTACCGGCGCACATGACCGTATCCGCGCCGCCCCAGTATATTTTTACCGTACCATCGTCTTCCGGAACAGCGCCGCAGGTAAAGACAACATTGGGGACATAGCCATTTACCTCCCAAGGATCCTCAGGCTGCAATATCCATTGATCGGAAACGCCGATGATGTTGGCCGGATCATCAAGGGCATGCAGGGCCGCGCCGAGTCGATACACTGTTCCCGACATCGTCTTAAAAACGCCGTGGTAAATGTGAAGCCAGCCTTTGTCGGTTTTAAATGGCGGTGCGCCGGGCCCGATTTTCATTTCATCCCAGTGATAGGCCATCGGCTTCATAATCACCCGGGAATCGCCCCAGTGCACGAGGTCGGGAGAATAGGAAATCCAGATCGACCAGGGCGAAATTTCCGAATGCGGCCGATCCAAACGCACAT
>JAHIKR010000375.1 GCA_018897415.1 Pseudomonadota bacterium | reverse complement strand
CTATTATAAAAGATTTAAAATACTTTTCAGCTGCCTGGTGAAAATGAAAGCAAATTTGAGCGTAATAGGTACTATCTTCTATAATAGACGCAGCAAACTCGAAATCTTCGTCCGCCTTTATTAGCCATTCATTGACCACTTTGAATCCGTGTAAAAGCTTGAATTGTGAATTATATTTTTCAAATTGGTTTTTACTTTTTAATAATAGGGGGCATCCATAAGTAAACACTTTATTTTCTTATAGTTTGTTTGTGTAATATAGGGGGTGTTCGTGCGATTTTGTCATTGGATTTATTCACCGTCCGCTTTGCTTGAGTCGCAGAGCACAGAGATAAACAGGAAACTTGAAACCTTTTTGAATTGAATGTTTATGTAAGTCGTCTTTTTAAGAGCTGATAGAAACTTTCCCTTTTTGCTATCATTAATATTTTTATCATGTGTTCATTTTCATTTATGGTATATGCAATTCGATATTGAACCTTTCCAATTTTAAAATGATATGATCGAATTCCTATTAAAGGTCCAGTTAATTCTTCACCATCGAATGGCTTTAATAATAGCTTGGGTATCCATTTCTCCTTAATATCATTCATGGAACTTCTGGTAATTTTCTTAAGGTCCTTTTTTACTGCGGGATGATATAGATCTTTAAACATTAAATACTTCATCCCTAGAGATTAATCGAAAATCTTCTGATTCTGCTTCTTTTTTACGCTTTAGCAATTCAAAACCTTCATTATTGAGTAAAAGACATAAGGTTTCCAATTCTTTAATGTCCATGTTGTTAATCATACCAGCAATATTCTCGATAGGTATGTTTATATTCAAATGTGCCATATCAAACACTCCATATATTATTGTTTTGGTTCAGCGTTCACCGAAAATCTAAACCGTTAATTTATTAAAATACCACATAATTGTGCATTGCTCAATAAGATAATAACTTTTTTTTATTACGCCCTCTTGAGGTCGGGGAAAAGTTGGGGACGTCCTTGACTACGTTGAATAACTTTTTTTTTCACTTAGCATTTTCAACATACCAAATTAATAGAGTTTATTTTACTTTGAACCGCCCCAGTACGATTTTCCGAACCTACCCTGGTTAAATTCGCTTCGCTTGTTCCTATCGGAAATTTAACTGGGCACAGCGGGGCAGGCTAAGGCACGAAGGACGCCAAGGGTTTTTTTGTTGATCACTCCTTCAGGCTGTTGACCATTCGTTTTATGCCGTCCTTCATCAATGGTACATTCCAGTTGAGAAGGAAGCCGAGTTTAAGATTGGTAAGTTTAAGATAAGTTAAGAGCTGGGCTTCGTGTATCGGAGCTATTTTAATTCTGCAGCCAGTTGTCTGTCCTTAACCCCTTTACTCTTTTGAAGTGCTTGATGTTGTTGGTTATAAGAACCAAATCTTCAACAATAGCAGTAGATGCCATCAAAATATCGGCATCTTCGATCAGATTTCCTTCTTTCTTCAGGTAGGCATAGATTTCAGCGGCTTTTTCTATAGTATCTTTTGTAATGAATACTAATTCATTTTCCTGTATGAAATTGTCGAACATGCGCAGCTTTTCCTCATTTCCAAGGTCTTTTAGCCCTCTCAGGATTTCGTAATAAGAAATAATATTGATGGTAAGCTTATCAAAAAATTCAAGATAATCTGAGACTCTCTCCACTACTCGCGAATCATTTTTCAGAAAAGCCGTAATGATATTAGTGTCCAAAGTGCATCGTTTCATATCTCTACTTTTCTCTGCCCGAAAAGACTTCTTCTTTCAATGGATTCATCAAATCGCCCTTGTTCTTCCGCTGTCAAATCGGAAAGTAAGCCCGCGTAAGACAGGATCTTTTTCTTTGAGATCCCTTTTTCCACCTTAACTATTACACGTAGTCTAGTTCCTCTATCTATCTTCAGTTTAGCGATGATTTCTTTAGGAATGGAGATGTGTCCATCTTTTAACAATGTGCCAGTGTATTCTTCTTGCATACCCGACCTCCTCTGTTACAAAAAAGCTATCATTTGGCAATCCAACTGTCAAGAACTGTCAATGGCGAAAAGTTAGGTAACATGGGGGGAACATGGGGGACGTTGGCAACTTTGTAAACTTATCGTTCCAGAGACACATCATGCCTTCCGAATTCCCTTCCTCCCCGCCCGCCTCGCCTGAGCGAGCCTTGGGCTCGCGATGGCGGGCAGGTTATGACTGCTTTCTGAACACCCATGCGACTGATTCCCAGAAATCTTGCAACCTCCGCGGCCGAATGACCCCAGTACCATCTGCCGGAGCTACCCCGGTTAAATACGCTTCGCTGTCCTTCGGAATTTAACGGGGTAAACCCCGGAGGAATGGACTTCGCCCCGGAGGAATGGACTTCGCCCCGGAGGAATGGACTTCGCCCCGGAGAAATAGGCTCCGCATTTCACAGGATAAATATTCCACAGGGCAGGCGGGGCAGGCAGGATTTTCAGGATTTTCTTTTATCATTCATTACTTTCCAGAAGAAAGTTATGAAAAACAATCAGCCTGCGGCTGAGCGAAGTTAAAACAAAGGGGGTCG
>JAHIKR010000374.1 GCA_018897415.1 Pseudomonadota bacterium | reverse complement strand
GGAGATAATTATTTATGCCCCAAAAAGACTTCCCAGTCATTCCACCTGACAGAGCAGACGATTTTCACAATCTGGAAATAGCTGATTCATCTGATCTGGTTTTATTTATGGCAGGGAACCAATTCATGGCAATGGAAGAAATTATCTCTGCATTTCAACAAGAATATCCTGAAGTTAAAAGGATTTTCTATGAAACCCTTCCTCCGGGCCTTGAACTAAAGCAAATTTTAGCCGGAGGCGCTTTATTCAGGGACAAAACATTAGATATTTATCCTGACATTTATACCTCGGTCAATGAAAACGGCATGAAGATTCTTGAACGCTCCGGCCATATTAATAATGATGAATACCATCTTTATCTGCACAACAGGCTGTCCCTGATGGTACAAGAGGGCAATCCGGCAAATATAAATTCAGTTGCGGACATGGGTGGGGATGATGTTCGTATCTCACAGCCAGATCCTGAAAATGAAGACATTGCATTTCATATAATGGATATGTACAGGCAGGCTGGCGGAAACAGCCTTGTACACCGAATTATGGAAGAAAAGCGGGCCGAAGGCACGACAATATTAACGATTGTACATCACAGAGAGACACCGCTTCGTATTTCTAAAAAAACAGTAGATATAGGGCCTGTATGGAATACTGAGGTTATTCATGCAAGGTCATGCGGACTTGCTTTTGATGTTGTTGAGCCTGGCGAGGACTTAGATCAGCGAGATAAAATTAATTACTATGTGTGCAAATTATCCAATGCTCCGCACCAAGAAAACGCACAGAAATTTCTTGATTTTATAACATCATCAGCTCAGCAAATTTATAAAAAATACGGCTTCCTGCCCCATTTAAACCTAAGTTGAGCGATTTTCGGACGAAAAGGTGAATATCTCGCCTATTTTATCTCGTATGGTGTTAAAAACCTTATCAACGGTGAGGTTGTTCATGCATTTCCAGTCATCACACGCTTTTCTCCTGTAACAGGGCGCACAGTCGAGATCCTCCTGTATGACAGTGTGAATGGCACCGTAAGGGCCGGTTCGAATCGGATTGGCTGGTCCGAAAATAGCAAAAACCGGCACTTCACAGGCCGCTGCAATATGCATCGGCCCCGTATCATTGGAAATAAAAAAGCGTGCTTTGCGTATGACTGCTATCAATTCCTTCAGGGTGGTTTGACCGGCAATAGAAATGGCATTGCCTTCTGAATAGCTAAGCACATGTTGTGCTATGGGTACGTCTGCAGAACTGCTGATGACCACTACCGGAAGGGGAAGTTTGGCAGCCAATTGCCCGAACCGGTCCGAAGGCCAGCGATTGGCATCTTTTCCGGCCGACGGTGCCATAACGATATACTCACTCGGCAGGTTACGACAGATTGCCGGATTTTCCGGAAATGGCGCAAATGGATATCGGATTGAATCGCTATCACACCCCATAAAGGCCGCAATTTTCAAATACCGGTCAATAGCATGTATTTCAACACCCCCCACGATTTTATGGGTATAGAAAAGTGGGCTGCCTTCATCTGATTCCTTAAAACCAAGTTTGTATCTGGCACCGGAGGCCATGATAATGAGTCCGCTGCGTAACAGACCGGATAGATCTACCGACACATCGAAATTCTGAGACTTCACTGCCCAAAAGAAACCGGCGATTTCCCTGATCGTATTTTTCAGATTACAGAACCGCTTCCATCGATCCTTGTCGAAAATCCAGAGCCGATCGATAAGGGGATGATCTTCAAGAAACGTATGCAGGCCCCGTGCCACAACCCAATGAATTTGTGCTTCTGGAAAACGTCTCTTGACCGCATCAAGAAAGGGCAAACTATGTACAATGTCCCCTAAAGAACTCGGTTTAATAATAAGGATCTTGCGCGGGGATTTGCTAAATATCAGTTCTCTCTGCATTGGATAACACACCAACTACGAAAATGTGAAGTAATGGTATCGTTTATGATCATTTCTTCTTCAGGTCATAAGAAATAACCGAACTTTTCGGGCGTGTACCTACAACAGAGCCATCTTTACTTATAACTGCTGCTATTATTTCATCTTCTCCATCATTGTCAAAATCTCCAATAGCAAAGTCACGCATATAACCGGAGATTTTTGCCGTTTTCCAGTTAGTTACAAGCCCCAGGCCGTTCCATGAAAGCGACTCTATTTGAGCTTCTTTGAATTTTCTTAAGTGTTTCAACAACCTTCCTGTTAATTCATGGTTTTTGACCGCAATAACTTCATATTTTCCGTCCAAATCAATATCGGTTATAATTATTCTCATTGGATAATATTGGCGGTTATCAGAGCCTGGCTCTAATGATGGCATTTCATAATAAAGCGTGCTGCCCCCGTAATGAACACTTCCTGTCCATAATGCCCTGCCTGACTGATTGATAATTCTTATATAATCAGACTTGTCATAAGCAACAACAGCTTCTCCGCCATCGTTCATAACATCACCAAGACAAAAACCCATTAAATTCGAGTGGTTTGAAGGAAGAACTTTTCTATCTGGAACATATTCGTTGTCGCTCCAGACCATTTCAAATATTTCGCTGGAAAAAGTATCAGGCCCGCCTGTTTTTTGCTTCTGGCCAAATAGAACGCTTCCACGGCCTGGAATTTCAGTCACCCTGTAATACCAGGAGCTGTTATCTATAATTTTAACATAATTTTCACCATCGTATTCAAGCACAATTGAATTGACAACATTCCTTTGTAAATTCAAGCTTGTTACAAAAATTTCAGGATAACCGTTGCTATTAATGTCTGCAATATCAACTCCGATATATACTCTATACTTGTCTTCACCAACCTTATTTATTTCTAATAATCGATTATTTTCAAAGCGATTAATATTTACTGAATTAGGAGTTATAATTACTGTCTCAACCTTTCCGTCGCGGTCCACATCGCCTAATGCAATACCATTTATAAGCTCTCTTATACTCCTGCTCTTCCAGAATTCACTTGAGGATTTTTGAGGACGAGTAACGATAAATGCCGGATTTAGATCGCTCCTTTCGCCTGGACCTTCATAATCATCATCAAAAGACTGCACAAGCGTTTCAGGATGAGCATGTATGTCGTCGGGCTGTACTGGTGGAGACTGCTTTGCGGGTAATTCTTTTGATAATATAACCCGACCAAATACTTCTTCATTTATATGCTCGGCAAAATTATTTATTTTAGGAATTACCTCGTCAATGCCCCGGCTCTGATTATAAAAAGCAAGGGTTTTTCTATTTCCGGTAACATCTACCATTTTTGAGTCAATGCTAACACTGTCTCCAAAAATTGTCAGGCTGCCAAAAAGAACATAATCTGCTTCAAGTTTAGCACCGACCTCTCTGGCTTTTTCTTCATTAATAACCGCCTCAACGGATTTAACTGCCTTTTCGGTCTCTTCCCTGCCGATAACTTCCACGTTCTCTCCAGAGGAAAGGCGGGATGAAAGCATATCTGTCACACCGTCTTTTAAAAATGTCATATCCTTTTCAGCATTTATCTTAAACGGTATAATTGCCACACGGTACAGTTTTGCAAAAGCTGTACTCGAATAGAAACCTATTATTAAGATGATAAAAATCCAGATGCTCATTAAATATTTATTTTTAAATATATTCATTTTTCAGTTTTTCCTTCAGCACCTCGTTGACTATCTTTGGATTTGCCTTGCCTTTAGTCTTTTTCATTACCTGCCCCACGAAAAAGCCCAAAAGCCTGGTTTTTCCATTTCTATAGTCAGCAACTTCTTTGGCGTTGTCTGCAAGCACATTTAATATTATTTCTTCTATTGCAGAAACATCGGTAACCTGAACAAGGCCCTTCTCTTTTACAATCTTATCGGGAGCTTTTCCTGTTTTTGCCATTTCTTCAAAAACAACTTTTGCAATTTTGCCGCTTATAATGCCTTCCTTGATAAGTCCAAGTAGGTTAGCCAAGTCTTGAGATGATATCGGCGACTGCTCTATGGTCTTTCCCTCAGCATTTAAAAGGCCCATTAGCGATCCCATAATCCAGTTGCTCACAGTTTTGGACTCAGGGAATATTTTTAAACAATCTTCAAAGTAGTTTGCTGTCGCTAAGTTTGATGTCAGGATATTAGCATCATATAAAGGTAGTCCGTATTCCGTTACAAAGCGTTCCTTTTTTTCATTCGGAAGTTCAGGCAAAGTTTCCCTGACAGATTCTATCCAGTCTTCATCTATAACCAGAGGCAAAAGGTCTGGATCCGGAAAATACCGGTAGTCATGAGCCTCCTCTTTGCCGCGCATTGAGGTAGTTCTGTTCGAAACAGAATCCCAGAGCCTGGTTTCCTGTACTACCTTACCGCCCTCAAAAATAACTTCCTTCTGTCTGTTAATCTCATAATGCAGTGCCTTCTCAACATGCTTAAATGAGTTTAAATTCTTAAGCTCTGTTCTGGTTCCGAATGTTTCAGCGCCAATGGGTCTTATTGATACATTTGCATCACACCTGAAACTCCCCTCCTCCATATTGCCATCACATATGCCAAGGTAACGCACAATCGACCTTAACTGTCTCAGATAACTCCCTGCTTCTTCAGGCGACCTGATATCCGGCTCGCTTACGATTTCCATAAGTGGTACGCCTGTCCTGTTAAAATCGACAAAACTAATCGGCCTGTCAGGATCATGGCTCAGCTTGCCGGCATCCTCTTCCATATGTATCCTTGTAATGCCTATTCTTTTATTAGAGTCACCCACTTCAATATCTATATGTCCAAACTGCGCAATAGGAAGTTCATACTGGGAAATCTGGTATCCCTTTGGAAGGTCAGGATAGAAATAATTTTTACGTGCAAATCTACTTTCATGTTCGATTTTACAGTTTGTTGCAAGACCCATTCTGATTGTATATTCAACGACCTTTTTATTCAGCACCGGAAGCATGCCAGGCATACCCAGACAAACAGGACATGTATGGGTATTGGGGAAACCCCCGAATAATGTCGAACAGCCGCAAAAGATTTTTGTATCTGTCGTCAGCTGGGCATGAACTTCAAGGCCAATTACAGGTTCAAATTCCATTTTATTCCTTTTATCTCATCTCAAGTTTCGCCCCCCCTCTATGCAACAAAAGCTTTAAAGGGCAGGGTATTAGATAGTTTTTTTAAAAGAGCAAAATAATATGATTGATATTCTAAACCACTATACCTTGGGATTTGACCAGGACAGGCACAAATGAACATCGAACACCCGCCTGCCATGCATCACAAACGATGGTGGTATGATCATTGTCACCGGGCTGAGACACCAGGACATTCTACCAAGACCACCCAAAGGCATTGCGGGCAGGTCGAACATCGAACATTGAACGTCGAATAATGATGTCGCTCCGCTCTGTTTTTTAATAAAAATTAGCGGAATTCCTTCAATCTTCAATCTTCAATTTCCTATTTTCTCTTTAGTAACTATATTTTGCTATTTTTAAAAAACATTTATTCTCATCCTCCTTTGCTTCTCGTCATCATATTTCTCTTTTAAAAAATTATGCTATACATTAATTTTTATGTCATTGATGCAAGGGTGCGAAACTTGAACTTTTATCTTTAAACAGCCTGATACACTAAACTACAATTCGATATATTCGTACAATTATTGATAAATAGTCAAGTTATATTTGGCAGTTCTTGCCAAATCTACTTTAATCAGGTATTTCATTTTGACAAACTATACTGCATGATGTTTATAGAAAATTTTTTAAAGAGGATATTATGGAATTTTTTCTATGTGTACTTGGCGTGGTAATGATTGTTGAAGGGCTGCCGTACTTTGCATTTCCTGAAAAAATGAAGTTCTGGTTACAAAAAATTCTTGAAATGCCGGATGAAACATTACGAAAATTCGGTTTTACAATCATGTTAATGGGGCTGTTTCTAGTTTATTTAGGAAAAGATTAGGAATCGTGTTTTCAATAACTGACTATAATTACGATCTTCCAAAGGAACTTATAGCTCAAAAACCGATTGAAGAGAGAGACCAATCAAAACTCATATTTTTGCATCGGAAAACAGGCAGGCTGTCTCATCATAAATTCTATAAGATTTGTGATTTTCTTTCACCATCCGACATACTGGTTGTTAACAACACTGAAGTCGTTCCGGGAAGACTAATTGGGAAAAAAGACACAGGCGGAAAGGCAGAGGTGCTTATTCTTGATTATTCCAAAGTCTATGACAAAAAAGAAAACAATACCTTTGTTTACGAGTGTCTGATAAAAGCCTCTAAACGCCCCCAAAAGGGCACATCCATTTTTTTCGATCAGGGATTGAAAGCCGAGGTTATAAACTTTACTAATGGAATTTATTCAGTAAAATTTACATGCAGAGGTGACTTCGAAGGATTTCTTTACCGGATTGGCAAGGTTCCCCTTCCTCCTTACATAAAGCGGGATAAAGATGATATCGCCTGCGATGATAGAAAATCCTATCAAACAATTTATGCCTCTCAAAAAGGCGCTATTGCAGCACCAACAGCAGGCCTTCATTTTACAGAAAAACTCATTGAAAAACTAAAATTAAAAAATATCAAGATAGTTGAAATTACACTGCACGTGGGATATGGTACTTTCTTGCCTGTAAGAGTTTCAGATATAAGGAATCATATAATCCATTCTGAATGGTGTACAGTCCCTGAAAAAAGCGCAGAAATTATAAATAACGCAAAAGCGAATGGAAAACGAATCATAGCTGTCGGGACGACTTGCGTTCGCTCATTGGAATATCTATCTGATACTAATGGAAATATTTTAAACAAAAGCGAAAACTGCGATCTATTTATATATCCTGGTTACAGGTTTAAAGTTATAGATGCAATGATTACAAATTTTCATCTGCCAAAGTCGACACTTCTGATGCTTGTATCAGCTTTTGCAGGCCGCGAAAATATTCTTAAGGCATACAGGGAGGCAATTAAGAAAAAGTACAGGTTTTACAGCTATGGTGATGCCATGTTTATTGCATAGATTTTTAGTAAACCCTGAACCATTGAACGCTTATAGATATGACCAATTTCAATGTAGTTGCTGAATGTAAAAAAACAAATGCAAGGGCTGGCTTGCTTCACACTCCTCATGGTGTTATTGAAACCCCTGTGTTTATGCCAGTTGGTACCCTTGCGACAGTAAAATCACTGTCACCTGAAGAACTTCTGGAAGTTGGAGTCCAAATAATCCTCGGCAATACATACCATCTTTATTTAAGGCCGGGATGCGAAGTAATAAATCTATTTTCAGGGCTGCACAAATTTATAAACTGGAACAAGCCAATTCTCACAGACAGTGGCGGATTCCAGGTCTTTTCACTTGCAAAGCTCACAAAAATAAATGAAGAAGGCGTTACTTTTCAGTCTCATATTGACGGGTCAAGGCATTTGTTGACCCCTGAAAAGGCAGTTGAAATACAGATCTGCCTTGACTCAGATATAATGATGTGCCTTGACAATTGTATTGCCTATCCTTCAAGCAAAAAACAAGCAGCAGACTCTGTAAAACTAACTTCTGTCTGGGCAAAAAGATGCAAAACTATCTGGAATGAAAATAAATATAACCAAATTTTACTTTTCGGCATAATTCAAGGAGGTATGTTCAGGGATCTTCGTAAGATTTCTATTGAAGAAATTGTGGAAACCGGCTTCAATGGCTATGCAGTCGGAGGGCTGAGTGTTGGAGAACCTAAAGATGCAATGTATGATATTGCAGATTTTACGCTCCCTATGCTGCCGAATACAAAGCCAAAATATATAATGGGTACAGGGACGCCTGAAGATCTTATAGAACTTGTTTCTCTTGGAGCAGATATGTTTGATTGCGTTCTCCCAACAAGAAATGCCAGAAACGGTCAGATATTCACAAAAAACGGCACAATAAATATTAGCAATTCCCGTTTTAGATACGACACTGATCCTGTTGATGAAGAATGCGCATGTTATACCTGCAGTAAATACTCGAAAGCTTATTTACGGCACCTGTACATGGCAAAAGAGTTGCTTTCCTATCGTTTGAATACTATTCATAATATTCATTATTACATAAGCTTAATGAAAAAAATTCGGGAAGCAATATTAAATAACGAGTTTGATACTTTTAGAAAAGATTTTTATATTAATACTAAAGGAGAATAATATCATGAAAGAAAAAGTTCAGGAAATTATGGAAAAGATAAGACCTTCTCTGCAGTCACATGGAGGAGATGCTGAACTCGTTGATGTGGTTGATGGTGTGGTTAAATTGCGCCTGAAAGGCGCATGCTCGGGCTGTCCAATGTCGCAAATGACAATTAAAAACGGAATTGAAGAAATTATGAAAAAAGCAATTCCGGAAATCAAGTCTGTTGAATCTGTGGAATAGATAGCATTATTATGACGATTGCAAAAAAGATTGAGAAAGTGCTGTCTGAATCTTCGTGGATACGTAGAATGTTTGAAGAGGGTGCGCGTCTTAAGGCAAAACACGGCCCGGAAAATGTATATGATTTCAGCCTTGGCAACCCAAACCTTAAGCCTCCAAAAAGTTTCAGTGATAGCCTGGCAAATGCTGCTAATTCTTCTGCACTGGGGAATCACGCTTATATGCCCAACGCGGGGTTTCCTTCTGTTCGCAAATCGGTTGCAACCTATGTTTCAGAGGAGCAGCAGACAAAAATTTCTGAAAATGAAATAATAATGACCTGCGGCGCAGCAGGGGCTCTTAACGTTATTTTTAAAACAATATTAGATTCCGGCGATGAGATTATTACTCCATCGCCTTATTTTGTTGAATACAGCTTTTATGCTGATAACCATGGCGGAATATTAAAGACAGTACCGACAAAGACTGATTTTAGCCTGGATATAAATGCAATTTCATCTGCCATTAATAGTAACACAAAGGCGGTATTGATAAATTCTCCTAACAATCCGACCGGCCAGATATACAGCAAAGAAAGTCTAATTGAACTTGGGACTGTATTAAATGACAAAGAGAAAAAGACAGGCAGAACGATCTATCTCATTTCTGACGAGCCATACCGAAAAATTGTCTATGACGGAGTTAAAGTTCCAAGTATATTTAACTGCTATAGAGAAAGCATAATTGCCACTTCTTACTCCAAGGATATCTCCATCCCTGGCGAGCGTATAGGATATATTGCAGTTAATCCAGAGGCTGTCTTTAAAGAAAATCTTATTAGCGGAATGACTCTGGCCAATAGAATTCTTGGTTTTGTTAATGCTCCTGCTCTTATGCAGCGGATAATAGCTTCAATACAGGGAGCAAGTGCGGATGTATCTGAATATAAAAGGAAAAGAGATATTCTATGTAATAACCTTGCAGAATGCGGTTATGAATTTGTCAGGCCATCCGGAGCCTTTTACCTTTTCCCGAAATCTCCTGTTCCTGATGACGTAAAATTTGTGAGAGCTTTGCAGGATGAATTGATTCTTGTAGTGCCTGGTAGTGGTTTTGGCGGCCCCGGTCACTTTAGGATAGCTTTTTGTGTGGATGATGATATTATTATAAACTCGATTCCAGGGTTCAAGAGAGCAATTGAAAAATTTAGATAAATACTAAGGTTCACAGTTCCAGGGTTCAAGGTTCAAGGTTAAAAGCCGGTTTGTTTCATAAAACTAAAGTGTTACAAAAAGACGAGTCCGCTGGTGATAAAATGTAAAATAGCTGACTGTTTGAGCATCTTAGTGAGCTTTGAGAAAAAACAGCGCATAAGATAATTCAGCTTTTAAAAAATTTCCAGCGTATAACGTAATGGCATTAATAAGGGTTTGGCCACTGTTTTTTCTTTAGGCTCACTTAGATGTGAGTTTCAGATATTCTTACATTTTATTATCAGTGGGCGAGTCTTGTAT
>JAHIKR010000373.1 GCA_018897415.1 Pseudomonadota bacterium | reverse complement strand
TCCGATTTTTACTCCGTCAACCCCGGCTTTAACAAGGTCATCGGCGCCTTTCGAAGTGCCGACATTACCTGCAATCAGCTCAATGTCATCGAAATTACTTTTTAAAATTTTCACAGCATCTATAACGTTTTTTGAATGACCATGAGATGTATCTATTAATATAACATCAGCGCCTGCTTTTAAAAGCGCTTCCGCGCGCTCTTCCATATCAGGGCCGACACCAACGGCAGCTCCGACCCTTAGCCTGCCCATGCTATCCTTGCAAGCGTTAGGATATTTTTTTATCTTCTCAATATCCTTTATAGTTATCATGCCTGTAAGTCGCCCATTTTTATCAACCACAAGAAGCTTTTCGATCCTGTGTTTATGAAGCAGTTTCTTAGAATCTTCCAGGGTAATTCCCTCTGATACCGTAACAAGATTCTTTTTGGTCATTACTTCTGAAACTTTTTTCTCCATATTGGTTTCGAATCTCAGGTCCCTGTTTGTCACAATGCCGACTAACTGATCTCCTTTGGTAACAGGAAGACCGGAAATTCGATACCGTTCCATAAGCTCAAGTACCTCATGGACCGGCTGATCAGGATTAACCGTAACCGGATCAATAATCATGCCGCTTTCCGATTTTTTTACTTTATCTACCTCCAAAACCTGACTTTTTATACTCATGTTCCGATGTATAAAACCCAATCCCCCCTCTCGCGCCATACTTATGGATGTTCTAGCTTCAGTTACGGTATCCATAGCAGCACTAACGATAGGGATGTTTAAAGTAAGGTTTTTAGTCAAACGAGTACTAGTATTCACATCTTTGGGCAACACATCAGAATAGCTAGGAATTAGTAAAACATCATCAAAAGAATATGCCTCTTCAGGTGGTATTTTGATCATAAATTTCTCCAGAAATTGTTAGGTATATTTGTAACCGTGAACCCTGAACCTGAGTAGTTATTTTTTTCAATCGAATACCAAATGGATTTATCTTTAGCTATCATTTATCTTTAGCTATCATTTATTTGCTTTCTTGACAATGAAATAAAACGCAAATAAATAAAGGCCGAACTATTTATTTGAGAATATTATGCTAATAGGAATAAACTCCAAAAATCCGCAGACACGACTAATTTGCAGGGTTGTCGAACATCTCAAAAGAGGTGGTATAATCGCCTATCCGACTGATACCTATTACGGGATAGGTTGCGATATAATGAATAAAAAGGCTATTGAAATGATATACCAGTTAAAACAGCGCAATAAAAGCAAGCCTTTCAGTTTTATTTGCTCAGGTCTCAAAAACATAAGCCATTATGCAAAAGTTTCAACTTATGCTTACAAAAACATGAAGCGACTTTTACCAGGCCCTTATACTTTTATTCTCGAAGGTTCGAAACTCGTTCCTAAAATAATGTTGACTAAACGAAAAACCGCTGGAATTCGTGTGCCTGACAATGCCATTTGTTTAGCGCTGGTTGAAGAATTAGGCAATCCGATTATTACCACTAGTGCAACTATGCCTGATGGTTCAATTCTTCACGACCCATCAATTATTCATGATTTTTTTCAATCCAGAATAGATTTTGTAATTGACGGGGGGATGCCTATCCCGGGACAGCCTTCCAGTATAATATCTTTGATAAACGATATACCTGAAATCATACGAAAAGGCTTGGGCGATGTGAGCATTTTTGAGTAAAACAACAACGAGATACAGAACTTAGTTCGCTTCGCTCACAATTGGTCGAGTGGCCAAGTGGTTCAAGGACTCTTACAAGTCAACTACTCAACTATTTAACTACTCAACTATTTAACTAAAAGTCCTTTCATTTTTCTCTGCACACCGCCGGACTATAAAGATAACCCGCAAACAAACGTGGATTGATAAAGCGGTTTGCAAGCTCCTTTAAGGATGAATTCACAAGGTATTTTAAAACAGAAAATTTCTTCTCTGGAGGATAAACTGTCGATATCTTCCCTTTTATTCCACCCATGCGTCCTGCCCATTCTATCGCGTCCTCAAGATTTCCAAAACGATCAACAAGGCCTAGCTCTTTTGCCTCTTCTCCCGAAAATATCCGCCCATCAGCAAATTTTTCTACTTTTGACTGCTCTATCCCTCTTCCTTCGGCAATGGCCTTAATGAATTGTCTATGAATTTGATTCGTAAGATTAAGCAGAATTTCTTCTTCCTTTTCGCTCATCTCTCTGACAGGAGATCCTATATCCTTGTACTCACCACTTTTGATAACAACTGGAACCAGGCCGATTTTTTTGAAAAGCTCCTGAAAATTTGCATATCCCATAAGGACACCTATGCTGCCGGTTATAGTGCCTGGATTTGCAACAATGCCGTCTGCCCCGGCAGCAACATAATAACCTCCTGAAGCAGCCACGCCACCCATAGAAGCTACAACCTTTTTGCTTTCAGAAGTCTTTCTTATCTCCCTGAAAATTTCCTGTGAAGACCCTACTCCACCACCGGGCGAATCAATTCTAACAACTATAGCTTTGACAGAATCATCCTCACGGAAGCGCTTAAGATTATGAATTATATCTTTTGAATCCGCGATAACACCGATTATCTCTATAACACCGACTTTTTCTCCAAATTCAAAATCTGCATCTCTTGCACTAAGAATAAAAAGCAGAGACAATCCAATAATTGCTGCAGATATTACAGATGTAAATATCAGGATAAAAAAAAGATATGGGTGTCTGCGGGAAAACACGGTTACAAATCTACTTCCCCGTTCAACTTGTCCTGAAGATTCTCACGTAAGATTTCTCCAAAACTTGAAGTTCCAGGTTTTATGTTGTTTACATATTCGCTTAGAAGACCCTGCTCATCATCAGCCTCAAGCCGTTTGACCGAAAGGCCTATTCTTCTTTCTTCACTATTTATATTCATGACCCTGGCAGTTATAACATCGTCTATATTAAACTTGCCGACCGGAGTCTTTATTTTTTCCTTACTGATTTCAGATACATGAACAAGACCTTCAATTCCTTCCTCAAGTTCAACAAAAATTCCAAAATCGGTAATATTAGTAATTGTGCCTGTTATCTCCTTGCCGACCACATATCGTTCTGCCACACTTTTCCAGGGATCGGTTTGCAGTTGCTTAATACCCAGAGAAAATCTTTCATTCTCCTTTTCGATATCAAGAACTATAGCCTGTATCATATCGCCTTTCTTGTATAACTCAGATGGGTGTTTAATACGCTTTGTCCAGGAAATATCTGATATATGTACAAGGCCGTCTATTCCTTCATCAATACCGATAAAAAGCCCAAAATCCGTTATATTCTTGATCTTGCCTTCAATAGTTGTACCAGTTGGATATTTCTCACTGATTACATCCCATGGATTTGGAACGACCTGCTTCATTCCAAGAGAAATACGCCTGTTTTCCGGTTTAATATCCAGAACAACTGTATCAACCATATCTCCAATAGAAACAACTTTGGAGGGATGGCGAATCTTTCTGGTCCATGACATTTCAGAAACGTGAATCAGGCCTTCGATGCCCTCTTCCAATTCAACAAATGCTCCGTAATCCGTCAGGCTCACAACCTTCCCGGTTATACGTGAACCCAGTGAATATTTTTCTTCAGCAGCCAGCCAGGGGTCCTCGACAAGTTGTTTCATGCCCAAAGATACTCTTTCCCTCTCCATATCAAGGCTAAGGATCTTTACGGTTATCTTATCACCAACCGAAAAAAGCTCAGACGGATGTTTAACACGCCCCCATGAAATATCTGTTATATGAAGGAGACCGTCCACACCACCCAGATCAACAAATACACCATATTCGGTAATATTTTTTACTACTCCCTCAACAACTTTATCTTCCTGAATAGCTTCCAATGTTGAAGCCCTTTTAGTCTCACGCTCATGCTCAAGAATGGCCCGCCTTGATAAAACTATATTACTTCGTTTTCTGTTATACTTTAATATTTTGAATTCTAATTTCTTACCAACCAAATCGTCAAGGTTGCGAATAGGCCTCAAATCTGCCTGTGAACCAGGTAAAAATGCCTGAACCCCTATATCAACTGAAAAACCGCCTTTTACACGACTTAAAATAACACCCTCTACTGTTCCATCTTCATCATAAGTCTTCTTTATTTCTTCCCAAACCTTAACCTTGTCTGCCTTTTCTTTGGAGAGAATGACACGCTCTTCCTCTTCATCCCAGAATTCAACCATTACTTCTACATCGTCACCTATGTTGACGTGCATATCGCCCTTTTCATCTTTGAATTCATTAATGCGTATCCGCCCTTCTGATTTGTATCCTATATCAACGAGAATATAATCCTTATCAACTGATATTATTCTGCCGTTAACAACTTCACCTTCAGCAAAACGCTTGAAGCTCTCTTCATACATATCCATCAAATTTTCCATGTTGTTACCGATATTCTGAACATCTTCCGATGTATTATCATCAACAGCTTTATCTAAATTAACCTCTTCGTCTTGTTGTATAAATGCCGCTTCTGACGAATCCCCCTCGTCAAGATGATTTTCGGCTGAATCGTTTTTTAAAGAATTATTCATGAAAAAAAGTACCCCCTTGGCCAAATTTTAATACAGCAATTTAAAAAATTGCATAACTTTTTTTTATAACAAACTAACTATCAAAAGACAACGATTAATTTGACGTCTTTCAAAATAGGTCGAAAGTAGTTGACACTTTTTTCAACCTGTACAATTACACAAAAAATTACAAGTGCCTAAAGTTAAGGAATTCTGCCATTTTATATATTCCTTAAGCCATTAATACATAAGATGGCAAACTCCTGCAGCTTTGGATTATCAATTAGCACGCCGAAGGCATACCACAACCCTGGCCCAGACCGGACATATTGGCTTTAGTGAGCTAATTTTCCGGTTCCAACTGAAAACATACCATGCCAGTCAGGTTGTTGCATAGCGCGAGGGCGGGCTTTAGGTACTTTAGCTCACTTTAGGCACTGTCTTTACTACTTTACAATTGCTCCTTCACTTGCTGATGAAACCATGCGTGCATATCTGGCCATATAGCCATGGGTTATCTTTGGCTCT